>DATLOL010000030.1:0-25941 GCA_035536275.1 Thermoanaerobaculia bacterium | reverse complement strand
AGGCCGTGGCCACGATCGAGAAGCGCTGGGGACTTCGCCCCACCTCCGCCGCGCTCACCCGCTCCTACGCCCTCAACCTCGGCGCCGCGTCGAAACAGTCCATCTACGCGATCGAAGTGATGATGAAAGCCGTCCCGGGGGACTTTCATCCCGAGCTTCTTCCCGGAGTCGTGCGGCAGTTGCTCTACCCGCGCTATTTCTACGCTTTCATCGCCGCGGATGCGAAGCGCTACGAAGCGGATCCCACGCTCGTGCTCTCGATCATGCGCGAGGAATCGCGCTTCAATCCGCGAGCGAAGTCGCAGGCCGCTGCGCGGGGTCTGCTGCAGTTCATCATCACCACCGCGCGCGACATCGGCCGCGACGTCGGCCTGGTCGACGTCGATCCCGAGGATCTCTACGACCCGCGCGTGATCATCCGCCTCGGCTCGAAATACGTCAGCGAGCTCGGTGAGCAGTTCGGCGGCAACCGCTATCGCGTGGCCGCGGCGTACAACGCCGGCCCGAAGCAGGTCGCGCTCTGGAATCGCCTGCAGGCCGGCGAGGGCGACGACTACTTCCTCACCGCCGTGAACTTCGACGAGACCAAGCACTACGTGCGCAAGGTGATGAACTCGTACGAGCGCTATCGCTCGATCTACGGCGACGCGGCGCCCGTGGGCGGGTTGCGCGTGGAGCCGTAGAAGTCCGCTCCGCGCAGACCGACGAGCAGCATCACGCCCTGCGCGCGCTGGATGTAGCGGCCCGAGTCGACGTGCGCGTTGTGATGGCGCAGCGCGACATACACCTCGCGGCGGCTCCATGGCCAGGCGAAGCCGGCGTTCGCGGACAATGCGTCCGCGAGATCGGGGCCGATGAACAGCGTCTGCGCCGTCGCACCGAGCCAGCCGTACCTGCGGCCGCGCGTACGCACATTGAAGTCGACCGCGCCGACCGTGACGCTGTTGGGCTGGTCGTGACGCTCGGACTCGATGGCCTCGTAATGATCGAGCGCCGCGCTCGCCGCGAACATCCCGCGCGCGACCCACAGCTCACCGCCGTACGAGCCGGCACTCCCGGCGCCGCGCACGTCGACGATGCCGGCGCGTACGCCGCCCCGCATTTCGAGTTGTGCGTACGCGGGCACGGCGAGCAACGCGATGAGCAGGATGCGCATGCCGTGAATACGGCACGCGCGAACGCGCTGTTTAGATCACGCGCTCGTACAGCTCGCGGTAGCGCGGAACGATCTTCTCCTCGTCGAAGTTCTCGACCGCCATCTCTCGCGCGCGCTTGCCCATCCGCTGGCGCAGGCCGTCGTTGCTGAGGATCTCGATGCCGCGCTCGGCCATCGCTTCGACTTCGCCCACCGGCAGCAGGAAGCCCGTGTAGCCGTCGAACACAACCTCGGGAAGACCGCCCGTGCGCGTGGCGATCACCGGCACTTCCGACGCCATCGCCTCGAGCGCGGCCATGCCGAAGGACTCCGACTCCGACGGCAGCAGGAAGAGATCACACGCGCCGAGGACCTCTTCGAGATTGGGGACGTTGCCGAGGAAGAAGACGCGGTCGCGGAGGTGATGCTCGCGCGCGTAAGCCTCGGCGCGGGAGCGCTCCGGGCCATCGCCGATCATCAGGAGCCGCGACGACACGCGCACGTTGATCTTCTCGAACGTCTGCACGACGTCCATCACGCGCTTCACGGGACGGAAATTCGACACGTGGCAGACCAGCTTGTCGCCCGGTGACGCGAACATGTTGCAGATCGCCTTGTCGCGGCGGAAGCGGCTCGGATCGACGAAGTTCGGGATGACGTCGATGTGTTTCTCGGTGTGGAAGTTCACCGCCGTCTCCTGCTTCAGCCACTGCGAGACCGCAGTGACGCCGTCCGACACTTCGATGCCGAACTTCGTGATCGGCAGATAGCTCTCGTCGCGGCCGACGAGGGTGATGTCCGTGCCGTGCAGCGTGGTGATGACCTTCAGGTTCGATTGGAGGATCTGCTTCGCCAGGTAAGCGCTGATGGCGTGCGGAATGGCGTAGTGCACGTGCAGCACTTCGAGCTTCTCGTACGCCGCCACCTCGGCCATCTTCGTCGCCAGTGCCAGCGTGTACGGAGGGTAGGGATCGAAGAGCGGATACGGCGTGACGTTCACCTCATGAAAGTGCACGCGCTCGTGCAGCACGTTCAGGCGCGACGGCATCGCATAGCTGATGAAGTGCACGTCGTCGCCGCGCCGGGCCAGGGCCAGGCCGAGCTCCGTGGCCACGACGCCCGAGCCGCCGAAGGTGGGATAGCAGGTGATCCCGATCTTCATACTTCGCGTCCGCTGTAGGCGGCGATGATGTCGTCGATGCGCGGCGGTTGTTTGGTCACGTAAGCCTCGCCGTACTGCGCGCTGATCAGTGCGCCGAAGTGTTTCCCGCGCGCCTCGATCATCTCCAGGAACTTCGGATCGGAGATGAAGGTCATCGGCTCCTTCGATCGCGGATCGTGGAATTGCGACTTGTACGCCGCCACGGCCTTCATCTTCGTCTTCCAGTGCCGGGTGACGTCGACGACGAAGGACGGCGGCTGCATGTAGTTCTGCATGTAGTACAGCACGGTCTGCGGGCGATGCGCCGGCAGGTCGGTCTCGAGCGAGCGCAGACCCGCGTAGAACGCGGCCTCGGTGACGATGCGGCCGGTGCGCGTGTGATCGGGATGGCGATCGTCGGGCCACGGCCCGATGACGAGGCGCGGACGGCGCTCGCGGAGGATGGCGATGATCTCCAGCTCCTGCTCCCGGCCGGTCTGCAGGTTGCCGTCCTGGAAGTCGAGCTGCTGGCGGAACGTGCAGCCGAGGATGCGCGCCGCGGCGCTCGACTCGCGCTTGCGCGTCTGGGGCGTGCCGCGCGTGCCCATCTCGCCGCGGGTGAGATCGACGATGCCGATGCGCAACCCCTCTTTGACGTAGCGGGCGATCGTGCCGCCGCAGGACAGCTCGACGTCGTCGGGGTGGGCGCCGAAGAAGATGAGATCGACTTGTTCCATGTTCGCTTCGCTCACTGTTGTCAGTTGTCGGTTGTCAGTTGTCTTCGCGGCAGCGCATGGGGAACAGTTTCGGCGAGAAACCACAGACAACCGACAACTGACAACCGACAACAATTCATAGGCTCACTATCTTGAAATAGGCCGAATCCGGCTCCACTTCCTCCACCACGCGCTCCACGAGGAGCTCGCGATACCGGCACCAGTATGCGAACCAGCTCACCACGCGATCCTGCACGTGGCGGTCGGGATAGAGCGTGGATACGACGTCGCGCACCGCGTCGCGGCGCTCGCGGTCCTTGCGCGCGAGACCTTTGATCGCACGCTCGGCCAGTTTGTGCCAGTGATACTCGAGATGTCCGACCGATCGCTGGATCGAGCCGGCCAGCGAATGATCCGCGGGCAGGGCCAGCTCGCCGATCTGCTCGATGCGCGACATCAGCTCGCGCTTTCCTTCCTCGGCCAGTGCTCGGATGCGGGCGACGCCTTCCGGCTCGCGCGCGGCGAGGATCGCATCGGCGGAGGAGAAGACCTCGCGCGGCTCGATGGCCAAACGCTCCATCGCCCGCACGACGCGCTTCGGCGCGACGAGCACGTGTCCGCGGAGCGCGACGCGGGGCATGGAGACGCCGAGGAGCTCGTACAGAACGCCGATCTGGGCGTAGTAGGCGACTTCGGCGGGTCCGCCGACGAAGATGTCCGGTTGAAAGACGTAATCCTGGAGGAGCGGGCGGGTGAGCGCGGAGGTCGAGGTTTTTTCGGGTTGGCGGTTGGCGGTTGGCGGCCTGCGGCGACCGTGCTCGTCGAGCTCGTAGAGAAGGGTGTAGTGATCGCCATCGCGTGCTTCGACCTGTTGTGAGTAACCCGCGGTTTCGAGCTCGCGTGCGCGATTTCTGAGCGCGTTTTGAATTTCGTCACCGCGTTGCGCGATCTGGTCGAAGAGCGGCCCGCCGGCTTTTCGGAGCTCGGGCAGGAGCGCGTCGACGAGGATGATCTCGTTGCCGAAGACGCTCGCGATCAGCTCGGCGAAGGAGTCGCGGAAGGTGATGCCCTCGCGAAGCCAGGTGGGGCGCGGGAGGTCGTAGTGCGCGAGGAGCTGCGTGATCAGCTCCGCGGGGACAGGCAGCGATCCGACGGTCACGCGCGCGTCCACCGTCCGGACCGCGCGAATCCGCAGCAGGTCCAGTTGCTGCTCACCGGCGGGGACGTTCAGCGTCGCCACCTCGTCAAAGTCGTGGTCTTCCGTCGCGAGCCAGAAGAAGGCGGTGACGGGGATGCCGTTCTTCTCCATGTCCCGCTTGAAGCGCACGAGCGTGGCGATCTTGGCGAGCGTGTACAGCGGCCCGCCGGCGAAGCCGACCTGCTGGCCGGCGATGATGGTGAGGGTCTCGCCGCGTTGCCACTGATCGAGTTGGTCGCCGACGAAAACGCCCCAGTGCTTGTTCGAATCTTTCAACGCCTGACGTAGGTCGGGCTTCAGCCCGACCGGGCGGGCTGAAGCCCGACCTACGTTTTCACGCTTCAGGAAGCGCTCATCCCCGCCCAGCCAGTCGAGGACGAACCGGTTCATCCCCGGGTAGTGCGCGAGCGGGATCCTCACGCGCGGCTCCCGACGAGGATCAGCCGCGGCGACGTGCGCTCGTACGGCGATCCGTCGAAGTCGCCGAACGCGGCGCGGATGACGAGCTGGCAGGAAGAGAACATCGCCGACACTTCGGCGAGATCGTATCCGCGGACGCGCTCCAGGTAGCGCTTTTCACCGATCTGAATCCGCTTGTTGAACGAGCGGTCCGATGCGTCGAACCAACGCTGGATCTGCACGGGCCCCATCGCCGTGTCGTCGAGCGTCTCGCGCTGCACGAGCTTCTCCAGCTCGCGATGCACGTTGAGGTAGTCGAAAAGGAACGGCGCGCCGCTGTCGAGCACGCGGGCCATCTCGCGCACGACCTGCAGGTTCTCGTCCTCCGACTCGAAGTAGCCGAAGGAGGTGAAGAAGTTCACCAGCCCGGCGAACACACCGTCGCAGAAAGGAAGCTGGCGCATGTCCGCGCGCGCAACCGGCATCGCGCCATATTCGCGCATCCCTGTGCGCAGGAGCGTGTAGGACAGGTCGCAGCCTACGGCGTGATAGCCGTCCGCCTGCAGCTCCTGCATGTGCCGCCCCATGCCGCAGGCGAGATCGAGGACGGGACCATGGATCGTGCCGGCCTGCTCACGGAAGAACGCCACCTGCTGGCGGGCCTCGTTCTCATCGCGATGCGCGTAGAGCTCGAGGTACTCCGCGCCGAACCACTCCTGGTACCAGGTCATCGGGAGCGGAGTCGGTCCGACAACACCCGCTCGTGTTCTTTCGCACGCTCCAGCGCGGCTTCGAGTGCCGTCACGACCGCGTGTGCGTTCGCCAGCAGCTCCTCGTGATCGTTGGTCGCCGGCTGCGGCTCGGGCTCCGGCGCTGCGAACGGATCCTCGAAATCGGTCGGCGCCTCGAACGGCTCCACCTCTTCGAATGGCGGATGATCGTGGCCGGCCACGGACAGCTTCGGCGTCGCCGTTCCCGCTTTCTGGGTCATGTCCGGCGGCGCGAGCGGCGGCTCTTCGTAGAGCGTCGTGTCGACGTGATTCTTCAGGTTGTCGAGGATGCGCGTGATCGCGGCGCGCAGCGTCGCCGTCACGCCCTGCCCGTTGATGGCCGAGGCCTCGACCACGGGAGCGTTCCCGGGCTGCAGATACTCGTTCATCTCCTCGACCGAGGAGCCGTTCGGGAGATCGCGCTTGTTGTACTGGAAGACCAGGGCCACCTTCTCCGGATCGAGGCGGTTGATGCGCAGGTTGGTCCTGAGGTTATTCAGGCTGTCGAGGTTCGACGCCTTCATCGACGCCTGCGAGTCGGCGACGAACACCACGCCGTCGGCGCCGCGGAGCACGAGCTTGCGTGTGGCGTCGTAGAAGACCTGCCCGGGCACGGTGTAGAGCTGCACGCGCACCTTCTGTCCGGCAATCGTCCCGAGCTCCATGGGCATGAAGTCGAAGAAGAGCGTACGGTCCGTCTCCGTCGACATCGAGATCATCTTGCCTTTGTTGTCCAGCTTCGGATTGGCGTAGATCTTCTCGAGGTTCGTGGTCTTTCCGCAGAGACCCGGCCCGTAGTAGACGAGCTTCACCGTCACTTCATTGATGGCCTTATTGATGAGGACCATGGGGGCGTGATGTTACCCGAGTCGCAACTACAATGACGACATGCTCCAGGCCGGATCGAAGGTGGGCCCTTACGAGGTCATCTCGCTCATCGGCGAAGGCGGAATGGGGCAGGTGTACCGCGGACGCGATCCGCGTCTCGGCCGCGACATCGCCATCAAGATCCTCGCACGCGACGCCGCGCGCGACACCGAAGCCATCGCCCGTCTGGAGCGCGAGGCGCGCGCGATCGCGGCGCTGTCGCATCCGAACATCCTCGCCGTGCACGATGTCGGACGCGAGAGCGGCGACTTCTATGTCGTCACGGAGCTGCTCGAGGGACAGACCCTGCGCGATCAGATCCGCGGCAATGCGCTGAGCTGGCGCCGGGCCGTGGAGATCGGCGCGGCGGTGGCGGAAGGCCTGGCCGCCGCGCACGCGAAGTCGATCGTCCATCGCGATCTCAAGCCGGAGAACGTGTTCCTCACCGCCGACGGCCGGGTGAAGATCCTGGACTTCGGTCTCGCACAGACCGATCCGATGCTCTCCCAGCGCGACGAGAAGGAGATCCCGACGACGAAGTGGTTCCAGACTCATCCCGGCACGGTCATCGGCACGCTCGGCTACATGTCCCCGGAGCAGCTTCGCGGCGAGGCCGTCGATCCCACCGCGGACATTTTCTCTCTCGGCTGCATCCTCTACGAGATGGTCACGTCGCGGCGCCCGTTCCATCGCGAGTCCGGCGCCGCGACCATCGCCGCGATCCTCAAGGACTCGCTCCCGCGCGAAGACCTGAGCGGCGTCATCCCGCCGGAGTTCCAGCGCATCATCGAGGGATGCGTGGAGAAGACGCCGGCGCAACGGTTCCAGTCCGCGCGCGATCTCGCGCTGACGCTGCGCGCGATCGCGTCCAGCACCTCGATCGACAAAGACTCGCTGCTCCGCAAGATCACGCGCCGCCGCACGAAGGCCATCGACTCGCTGGCCGTGCTGCCGCTGGCGAACGCCGTCGGTGACGCGGAGTACTTGTCCGATGGGATCACCGAGGGACTGATCAACCGGCTGTCGCAACTGCCGAAGCTGAAGGTGATGGCGCGCAGCACCGTGTTCCGCTACAAGCAGCGCGAGATCGATCCGATCACGGTGGGACGCGAGTTGCGCGTGCGCGCAGTGGTCACGGGAACGGTGTCATTCCGAGCGCAGTCGAGGAATCCCCTCGATACAGGCGGGGGGTCCCTCGACTCCGCTCGGGATGACACGCAGGTCGTTCAGGTCTCCGTGGAGCTCGTCGACGCCGCAGACGGGTCGCAGCTCTGGGGCGAGACGTACACGCGGCCGCTTTCGGACATTGCGAAGATCACCGATGAGATCTCGCGCGAGATCGCCGAGGCGCTGCGCGTGCGGCTGACCGGGGCGGAGAAGAAGAAGCTCCGCAAGCGCACCACCGACAACAGTGAGGCCTACCAGCTCTACCTCAAGGGCCGCTATCACTGGAACAAGCGCACCGGCGACGGCCTGCGCAAGGGCATCACGTTCTTCCGCGAGGCCATCGAGTCCGATCCGTCGTTCGCCAGCGCCTACGCCGGCATGGCGGACTGCTTCATCACCCTCGGCACGAACATCCCGCTGCCGCCGCGCGAGACGATGCCGAAGGCGAAGGCCGCGGCGATGAAGGCCATCGAGATCGACGAGAACCTCGCCGAGCCGTGGGCGTCGCTCGGCGCGGTGCGGTGGTGGTTCGAGTGGGACTGGGAGGGCGCGGAGGAAGCGTTTCAGCGCGCCATCGAGCTCAATCCGAATTACGCCAGCGCGCACGATGGCTACGCGATGCTGCTCGCCGCCCGCGGTCGTTCCAGCGATGCCGTCGAACAGAACACCAAGGCCTGCGATATCGATCCGCTGTCGCTCATCTTCGCGGTGCACGCCGGGTGGCCGTTCTACTTCGCGCGCGACTACGAGTCGGCGATCCGCAGATTCCGCAAGTCTCTGGAGCTCGACGAGCACTTCATCCCCGCGCACGGCTGGCTGGGCATGGCCCTCGGCCAGCAGCATCGCTACGCCGAGGCGATCGATGCCTTCCATCGCGCGCTGGAGGTGGAGCGGATCTCCATCCTCAAGGCGATGCTCGCCCACACGTACGCGATCGCGGGCGAGCGCACGCAGGCGCTGGCGCTGCTCGAGGAGCTGGAACGCGAGAAGCGCGAGCGGTACATCTCGCCGTACGACATCGCCGTGATTCATGCGGGACTCGGCGACGCGGCGCGGGCGCTGGAGTCCCTGCGCGAGGCGGTGGACGACCGCTCGGCGTGGCTCGTGTTTCTGGAGGTCGATCCGCGGCTGGATGGATTGCGAGACCTCCCCCTGTTTCGGGAGATTGCGGCGGCGTTAAACTGACCACCATGTCACGCAAAGAGCTTCTGGCGAAGGTCTATACGGAACAGATCATCGGCGTCGTCCGCGAGGACAGCGCCGAGGTCGCGGAAGCCGTCGCCGACGCGTACGCGCGCAACGGCATCCGCCTCGTCGAGATCACCATGACCACTCCGGACGCGATCGAGCTGATGGCTTCCATGGCCAAGCGCTACGGGCCGCAGGTGTCGATCGCCGCGGGCACGGTGCGCAGCACGAACGACGCCGCGCTGGCGCGCCGCGCGGGCGCGTCGATCATCGTCTCGCCGCACACCGACGCGCGCGTCATCGAGTACGCCATCGAGAACGACATGCTCTCGATCGCCGGAGCGTCCACACCGACGGAGATCATCCGCGCATGGGAAGCGGGCTGCGACGTCGTGAAGCTCTACCCCGCCCATCACCTCGGCGGTCCCGATTACATCCGCGTCATTCGCGGCCCGATCCGCGACGTGCCGATGCTCGCCGGCGGTCCCGTGCCGCTGGACATGATCGACGCCTACCTCGACGCGGGCTGCATCGCCGTGAACCTCGGCCCGTCGCTGGCGGTGCCCGACCTCGTGCGCTCCGGCCAGTGGGAAGAGATCGGCCGGCGGGCGGTGCTGGCCACGTCCATCGTGCAGTCGCGTCGCAACCTCGAGGCGCCGGAAGCGCCCTACGTCCACTGATGGCCGCGCTCCTCGCCCTGCTCCTCGCGATCGTCCAGCCTGCGAGCCGCACCGACTGGATGCGGCCGGAGTCGTTCCATCTCGCGATCGGCATGAAGCGCGCGGACGCCGTCGGCGCGTTGCGGGCGTGGAATCCGAAGCAGGGCCGCGACCCGAACGAGCTCGTGGTCGACTACTCGGCCGACAAGTCGCTCACCCTCGAGTTCCGGCGCGAGCGTCTGCACGCCGTGCGCTTCGAGCTGTTCATGCTCCTGCCGCAGGCGCGCGCGGCGTTCGAGGAACATCGTGCGTTCCTGCGGGGACGCCTCGGCGAGCCGCGCAAGTCGACCAAGTCCGTCCTGATCTACGACAACCGCCTGCCGAACGTGATGGTGGTCGTAGCGGACGACCCGAAGTCGGCGCAGGGGAAAAAGGGGCTGGGCGTGCTGGCGGTACGGTACTACGACCCCGCGCGTGTAGGACCGGCTACTGGCCGCCGCCGGTGACTTGTGCGCGGTTCTCGGCCGCGCGCTCGACGTAACGGCGCATCTTGCCCTCGTACACCCACACCCCCTCGCCCAGCGTCGAGACGTAATAGCGGTCGCGGCTGAACGGGTCGGGCACGATGGACGTGATCTCAGCGCCTCGCTGCGGCAGCGTTAGCTCGCTCCACTCCGCCTCCGAAGGCTCGCCGACCAGCACCTCGCGCTGCGCGCGCGACGTCACGAACAGCATCTGGCCGCTCGTGCGGCTGCCGCCGTGCACTGACGCGTGCTGCGCGTCCGGCGCCGCCGCCGTCCGCCAGCGACCGTCTCCGCCGATCGTGCCCGCGCGCACGCCCTGGGCTCCGGCGATGAAAACATGATCGACGCTGTCGATCGTGCGGATGGCGAGGGAGCGGCCTTTCACCGGCGCGTCCGCGATCGCGGCCCACTTCTCGCCGTCGAACACTTCCAGCCCCGCGACGGTCAGCGCGTAGAGCGCCTTCTTGTCGCCCAGGGCGCCGATGGCCAGATCGACGGCGCGGTTCTTCGCGCCGGCGAGGCGATACCAGGTCTTGCCGCCGTCGCGCGTCGTGAAGACGCCCTCGGCGGTCGCTGCGAACGAGCGCATGCGGTTGAAGCGCACCACCTTGTCGACGCGGATGGGGAAGCTCGAAGGTTCGGCCTGCGTCCATTCCTCGCCGTCGTTGCTCCAGAAGAAGCCCTTCTCCGTGCCGGCGATGAACTTCACTTCCGCATCGGTCTCCGCCGCGATGGCGAGCGTCAGCACCTGCGGAAGCTGGGTCTTGCTGGCGCGCTCCCAGGTGCGGCCCGCGTCGTTCGAGCGGTAGATGCCGGTGGCCTGTCCGCCGAAGACGACCGCCGCGTAAACGCGATTGCGATTGAACGGATCGGCGACGGTGGTGGCGATGCGCAGGTTGTAGAGACCGTCCGAGGTGCGGGCGAAGGTCTTGCCGCGATCGTGGGAGATGTAGACGCCGTCACCTTCGACGCCGAGGATGATGCGGTTCGGACGCTGCGGATGGAGGACCACGGAGTTGATCACCAGCGCCTCGTCGGACATCACGTACCAGGTCTTGCCGGTGTCATCGGAGCGATAGAGTCCGGCGACCGACCCCGCGTAGACGGTGTTCTTGTCGCATGGATCGGTCTTCACGTCGTGAATGCGGCGGTTGTCGAAGCCGTCGCGGTAGCGGGTCCAGAGGTCGCCGCCGTTCCGCGAGTTGTAGACCCAGCCGCACGTCGCCACCCACACGTTGTCGGGCTGCAGAGGATCGACGTGGATCGCGAACATGTCCGTGTCGAGCACCATGCCGTTGGCGATGTGCTTCCAGTTTTTGCCGCCGTCGTCGGTGCGCCAGCCCTGGCGCCACGTACCGACGTAGATGCGGTCGTTCGAGCGCGGATCGATGGCCAGCGACTCGACATTGATCTGATCGGAGATCTTCGTCCAGGTGCGGCCGGCGTTGCGACTGCGGTACACGCCCGTCAGTCCTCCGGCGACGACGAAGTTGGAGTCATTGGGATCGACGGCGATCGCACGGACGGAGAACTCGTCGAGACCTTCGTCGCGACGCTCCCAGTTCTTGCCGCCGTCATCGGATACCGCAATCACTCCGCCACCCCACAGGCCCCAGCACGCGGCCCAGAGCCGGCCGTCGCGGTCGAGCAGGAGGTTGTCGACGACGTAGCCCGGGAAGGGCACGCCGCCGCGCGGGGAAATCCACGTTTTCGCCGCGTCGCGCGAGACGTACACCTCGCCGCCGCTCGTGCCGAGATACAGCGTGTCGGGAGCGGCGGGATCGGAGATGAGCGCGCGGACATCCGCGCCGAACAAACCGGCCCGGCGCCACTGCGCCGCGGCGGGGAGGGTCAGGAGAACGAATCCAAGAAGAATCAGGGCTTTACGCATTGGGTGCCGGGTCCTTTGTACCACAGCGCCCCAAGCAAACGAGCGGCCACGACCGGTTGGCGATATCCTTCGCGCCGCGATGACCCCACTCCGTACATGCGTCTTTCCCTGCGCGGGCTTCGGCACGCGCTTTTTCCCGGCCACCAAAGTCATTCCGAAGGAGATGCTCCCCCTCGTCGACAAGCCGATCCTGCAGTACGGCATCGAGGAAGCCCGCGACTCCGGCATGGACAAGCTGGTGATCGTGACGTCGAAAGGGAAAGACACGATCCTCGACCATTTCGACCGCACCGCGGAGCTCGAGCGGTCGCTCCAGGAGCGCGGCAAGAACGACCTGCTGGCCGAAGTCGACACCGTCAGCCGCATGGTCGACCTCATCTCCGTCCGCCAGAAGGAAGCCCTCGGCCTCGGACACGCCGTCCTCACGGCGAAGGACGCCGTGGGCGAGCATCCCTTCGCGGTCGTGCTCCCCGATGACGTCATCCTGGCCGAGGAGCCGTGCCTGCTGCAGATGCGGCGTGTGTTCGAGGACACGGGGCGGCCGGTCGTGGCGTTGATGGAAGTGTCGCGCGAGGAGACGTCGCGTTACGGCATCGTGGCCGGGTCGCTCGTCGGCGACCGGCGGTTCAAGGTCACGGACATGGTGGAGAAGCCGAAGGTGAATCCGCCGTCGCACTACGCGATCATCGGCCGCTACATCCTCCCGCCGGACATCTTCCCGCTGCTGGAGAAGACCGAGCGCGGCGCGGGCGGCGAGATCCAGCTCACCGACGCATTGCGTGAGCTCGTGCGCATGGGCGACTTCTACGGCTACGTCTTCGCGGGGCAGCGCTACGACGCGGGCGAGAAGCTCGGCTACCTCAAGGCCACCGTGGACTACGCGCTGCGGCATCCGAAGCTCGGCGCCGACTTCCGCACCTACCTCAAGACCGCGGTGTCGTGAAACACCTCGACGTCCTCGACCTGTCCGAGGAAGTGCGCGACCTGGTGCGCGAATGCGCGGCGAAAGGCACGCGGACGGTGTTCGAGCGGAACGGGCGGCCGGTGGCGGTGCTCGTATCGCACGACGAGTACCTCGCGCTGCGGGAGACGATCGACATCGCCAACGACCCGCTGCTGTTCGCGCGAATCGCGGAGGCGGACGATGAGGTCTCGCAGCGGACCGCAGGCGTCCCGCCGGCTGACGTGGCGGCGTCCCGCGCCGCCACCCCCGAGGGCGCAGGCGAGACGCCTGCGCGCCAGCCGGCGGGGACGCCGGCGTTCCGGACGCTCGAGCGGCTCGTGCTCGCCAATTCCGCGCGCGCAGGGTTGGACGCGACCGAAGGCGTCATTCGCCGGCGCGCGCTCTCGTCACTCGCACGAATCAACTCCGATCCCATCGCCGGCGCGCCCCTCTTCGAGCCGCTGAAAGGCCTCTGGTCGTACCGGACGGACGAGCTGCGCATCATCTACAAGATCGTGGCGGAGGCGCGGATGGTGGTCGTGCTCGCGATTGATAGACTCCGCGCGTGAAATTCATCCTCGCCTCGTCGTCGCCGCGGCGGCGTGAATTGCTGGCGTCGATCGGCCTCGATTTCGAGGTCATGCCCAGCCACGTGCCGGAGGTGCATCAGGCCGGGGAGGCGCCGGAGGAGTACGTAGCCCGGCTCTCCCGCGACAAGGCGAACGCGCTGGCGCAGGAGCATCGCCAGCGCTGGGTCATTGCCGCCGACACGACCGTGCATCTGCGCGAGCAACTGCTGGAGAAGCCGGCCGACGCGGAGGACGCGAAGCGGATGCTGGCCGCGATCGCCGGCGAGACGCACACCGTCTACACCGGCGTGACGCTGCAGCACGCGGAGCGCGCCTACTGTGACACCCGCGTGGCGGAGACCGAGGTGCGGATGCTGCCGCTGTCGGCCCAGGAGATCGAGTGGTACGTCGCCAGCGGCGAGCCGCTCGACAAGGCCGGCGCCTACGCGGCCCAGGGCATCGGCGCGGTGTTCATCGAATCCATCCACGGCAGCTACACGAACGTAGTCGGACTGCCCCTTGCTACGCTGTTCCAGATGCTCAGACGAGCGGGCATCGATCCACTCAGATGACCACCGTCGCGGAGATGGAGTCGTGGCTCGAAACCGATGAAGACGAGCATCTCGAGAGAGTCGCGGAGGAGGGGAGCTACTCATTCGCCACCGCGGACCTATTCGTGCTCGACCATCTCCGGCGTGGCGATCCAGTCCCGCCGGAATTGAAGGCGCGACTGCAGCGTCTCGTCGAGAACAACATCGTGGAGCGATTTGGCCGCGGCCGCGGCGTGAAATACATTCCTTCCCGCAGGTTTGCCGAGTTTCTCGGCGATCCCGCGGCGTACACGCGTGACCGCGGCCTCGATCGCGGGACGAACAAGGAATTGCTCGTGAAGCACCTCGATCTGCGGGGTACGGAAGGATGCACGTTGAGCGAGCTCACTCTGGTTCTGCCGCAGCTGACACTGGAACAGGTCAGAACACTTCTCAAGGAGCTGAAACAGGAGCAGCGTGTGCATCTGGTCGGTACCACGCGCTCGGCACGATGGTTCTCCAAGAGCAGCACTAAAACCTAATCAATGCCTGTTTTTAACCTATATGAAAAATGCAAGTGGCTGTCAGCTAAGCACTAGCAGAATCGCTAAAACCTAATTCAACCTAATATCCGCAGCATTCCGCCGGAGTAAGTGCAAATGACATCAGCAGCAAAAGTCGGCATCGTGATGCTGATCGCCCTCGCGGTGCTCGGCTACTTCATCCTGCGCATCGAGGACATCAGTCTCAGTCGGTCGCGCACGACGCGCGAGGTGAAGGCCGTGTTCGACGACGTGGCCGGACTGGACGACGAGTCCGCGGTGCGCATCGCCGGCGTCCGCAAAGGCCACGTCACGGACATCAAGGTCCTGCCCGACGGCCGCGCCGAAGTAACGATGGAGGTCGACGACGACGTGCCGCTGCACTCGAACTCCAAGGCCATCGTCTCGAACATGGGACTCCTCGGCGAGAAGTACATCGAGCTCGATCCCGGCACCGCTACCGCGCCGGTCATCGCGGACAACGGCCAGATCATCACCATCGGCGGCGAGCAGCCGCGCAGCTTCGACGACGTAACGCAGCAGGTCTCGGCCATCGCCGAAGACGTCAAGGCCATCACCGCGTCGCTGCGGGCCGTGGCCGGGGGACCGACCGGACAGCAGCGCCTCGACGAGATCGTCGAGAACGTGCGACTCATCACCGCCGAAGTGCGGATGCTCATCGCCGCGAATCGCGCCAATGTCGACGCGACCGTCGGCAACGCGCGCGCGATCACGGAACAGCTCAAGGCCGAGATCCCGCGTCTTGCGGACTCGATCGATCGCGTGGCCTCGCAGATGGGCGGCACGGTCGGCGAGAACCGCGAGGACGTCCGCGGCGTGGTCCGCAATCTCCGCGGTCTCTCCGCCGATCTGCGCACCACCGCCGACAACCTCAACGCCATCACCGGTCAGGTGCGCGGCGGCGAAGGGACGGTGGGCAAGCTGTTCTACTCCGACGAGGCGCACGACCGCCTCACCAGCGCGCTCAGCTCCGTCGAAGGCGGCGTGAAGTCGCTGCAGGAGACCCTCGGCCGCGCCACGCGCATCCAGATGGACCTCGGCGTCCGCGCCGAGTATCACGCCGGCCTCTCCCAGAACCGCGACATCGCCGGCGTGCAGACGGAGTTCGGCAAAGGCAACTCGCGCAGCGCGGTCGGACTGCGGCTCATCCCCAATCCCGACATCAACCGCTTCTACAACATCGAGCTGTCCGACGACCCGCGCGGCAAGCGCCGCGACAAAGTGAACGTCACCACCAACACGAACCCGGCCACCGGCGAGTCGGAGACGATCGTCACGGAGACGCAGCGCTACGAGCGCGACTTCCTGATCTCCGGCCAGGTGGGCTGGCAACTCGACCCGACGCTGGCCGTGCGCGTGGGCCTGTTCGACAACACGGGCGGCGTCGGCGCGGACTACCGATTCAACGACCGCCTCGTCGTGACCGGCGAGGCGTTCGACTTCGGCCAGCGCCGCGACGACAACCCGCACCTGCGGCTCTACGGCGAGTACACCCTCCGCAAGGAGAAGACCCGCACGCCGCGCCTCTTCGTCACCTCCGGCATCGACAACGCCCTGAACGACACCGCGTTCACGTTCGGCGGCGGCATTCGGTGGAGGGATGAGGATCTGAAATACTTGTTGGGGAGCATTCCGGTAGGTCGATAGAACTGTTACTGGTTGCTGTGTTGCTGGTTGCTCGTGGCTTTCGGCCCGGGCCATACGCCACGAGTAACCAGCAACCAGGAACCAGCAACATCTGGCGATGAAAGAACTTACTCGAGTCGTGTTGTTGTTCGGCGGCCGCTCCGCCGAACATGAAGTGTCGATCCTCTCCGCGCGCTCCGTGCTCGCCGCGGCGCCGAAAGAGCGCGTGGCCGTGACGCCGGTGTGCATCGCCCGCGACGGGCGGTTCGTCGCGCCCGAGCGCAGCGCGCGCATCCTCGCCGGCGAGGAGAAGAGCGCAACCGGCGATGCCGACTTCTCCTTCGAGGCGTGGTCGCGCACGACGCCGGTCGATCTCGTGTTCCCGCTGATCCACGGTACGGGCGGCGAAGACGGCGCGCTGCAGGGCTACCTGGAGATCCTCGGCCTCCCCTACGTCGGCAGCGGCGTCACGGGCTCGGCCGTGTCGATGGACAAGGTGCACATGAAGCAGGCCTTCGCCGCGGCGAAGCTGCCGATGGTCGACTACGTGCCCGTCCACGAAAACGACTGGAAGACGGAGCGCGAGCGCGTCGTGCGCGCCGTCACCAACGCACTGCGCCTGCCGTACTTCGTCAAGCCCGCGAACGCGGGATCGAGCGTCGGCGTGACGAAGGTAAAGAACGACGCCGACCTCGCCAAAGCGGTCGAACACGCCCTGCGCTTCGACGAGAAAGTGCTGGTCGAGCGCGGCGTCGACGCGCGTGAGATCGAGGTCTCCGTCCTCGGCACCGACGCGCCGCAGGCCTCCGTGCCCGGCGAGGTCGTCGTGGGCCGCGACTTCTACGACTACACGGACAAGTACGTGGAGAACAAGTCGTCGCTGGTGATCCCGGCGAAGCTCGCCGCGGACAAGACAGCCGAGATCCAGCGCCTGGCCCTGACCGCGTTCAAGGCGGTCGGCGCATCGGGATTCGCACGCGTGGACTTCTTTCTCGAGCGCGGCACGAACCGGCTGTACGTGAACGAGATCAACACCATCCCCGGCTTCACCAGCATCTCCATGTATCCGAAGCTCTGGGAGGCGACGGAGCTTCGCTACGCGCGCCTGATCGAGCGCCTGATCCAGCTCGGCCTGGAGCGATCGAAGGCGAGGGCGGCGCGGAGCGAGTTGACGATGAAATGGTTCGATGAGGTGGCGCCGATCTCGTGAGGACGTTGTCAGTTGTCGGTTGTCAGTTGTCTGCGGCGTATGGGTTCAGGCCATGCCGCGCAGAGAACTGACAACTGACAACCGATAACCCGTCATGTGGCCGCTGCGCATCGCTCTCGCCAGGCTTCGCCCGTTGGACGCGGCGATGGTCATCCGCACGCTCATCGTTCTCGGCGTCGTCGCGTTCTTTCTCCTCGGCGACTACGTCCTCTTCCGCCGGCTGTTCGGCGCCATCGCGGGCGTCGAGGCGCAGACGCCGCTCTTTGCCCTCGTCCTGCTGCGGAACCTCCTCGGGCTGGTGTTCCTCGTCGCGACGGTCATCCTCTTCTCGTCGTCGCTGACCGCGGCCATCGGCTCGTACTTCAACGACCTCGATCTCGACCTCTACCACGCCGGCCCGCGCTCCAAGCTGCGCATCGCGCTCTCACGCTGGCTCAAGACCCTCGTGCAGAGCGCGACGGTCGTCTTCGTGTTCCTGATCCCGCTCGTGATCGCCTTCGCCGGGCGGTACGAGAAGGGCGCGGCGTTCTTCGTCAGCGTCCTGTTGAACCTCGCGCTGCTGCTGACGATCCCCGTGTCGCTCGCATCGATCGTGATCCTGCTGCTGGTGCGCTGGTTCCCCGTGAGGCGGGTCTACCAGATCGTGGCCACGCTCGCGGTGCTCGTGCTGACGCTGGTCGTCGTCGCCTTCCGCATGAGCCGGCCGGAGCGGTTCTTCGCCGAGGTGACGACGGCGGATCTCGCGGAGGTGCTGCGGTCGATCGAGCTCCCGTCGATGAGCGTCTACCCGAGCACCGCCATCGCCGAGCTGATGACGCGGGATGACGCGCCGTTCCTCGCGCCACGGATCGTCATCCTGTCGATCGTCGCGTTCGTCCTGTTCGCGCTGACGGCGCGGGCCTGGTACTTCAGCGCGTTCGTGCGCGCCCGGGAGAGCATGGCGCCGATGGCCATCGGCGCCGCGGCGGCGACGAACCTTTTTGACCGGTTGCTCGCGCGTGCGGATCCTCCGCTGCGGGCGCTGATCGGCAAGGAAGTGCGGACCATCGGACGGGACGTCGCGCAGTGGTCGCAGCTCTTCCTAATGGGCGCGCTGCTGTTCATCTATCTCTACAACATCCGCATGCTGCCCCTCGGCGGCGACGCGCGAGCGCCGCTGGTCGCCTACGCCAACCTGGGCATGTCCGGCTTCGTCATCGCCGCGATCTGCCTGCGCTTCGCCTATCCGTCGGTGTCGGCGGAGGGGAAGGCGTTCTGGCTCGTGCAGACCGCACCGGTGTCCTATCGAAAGTTCCTGCTGGTGAAGGTGCTGGTCTACGCGGCCCCTCTGACCCTGTTCGCGCTCTTGCTCACCGCCTTCGCGAACTTCATCCTCGAGGCGAACGCCATGGTGTGGCTGTTCACGATGGCCGGCGCGTCGATGCTCGCCTTCACGCTTGCCAGCCTCGGCGTCGCACTGGGCGCGCTCTCGCCGAACTTCAACGCCGAGAATCCGCTGCAGGTCGGACTTTCGCTGGGCGGCTTCGCCTACATGGCCATCTCCATGGCCTATGTCGCCACGATGATGGTCCTCGCGGCGCGTCCGCTGATGCGCTGGGTTCTGCGCCGGGTGATGGATGTGAGGTCGGAGGCGATCAGCGCCACGATTCCGATCGTGATTGCGCTCACTCTGTCGGCGCTGCTGTCGGTGATATCCATCCTCGCCGCGGAACGGCGACTCACGAGATTCAAAAGCGATTAGAATCGCCCTGTCCCGTTGAGCATCTGCAAGGAGAAAACATGAGCGAGATTCCTCCGCCGACGATCCCCCCCGCGACTCCTCCGCCGCCGGGAGGCGGATCGTATACGCCGCCTCCTCCGCCTCCTCCCGGCGGCGGCTACGGCCCCGGACCCGGCACCTCGGGCAGCTCCGACCGCACGCTGATGATCGTGCTGTCGTACCTCGGCCTGCTGGCGCTGATCCCCTACCTGACGAAGAAAGAAGATCCCGAGATCATGTGGCACGCCAAGAACGGCGTCGGCCTGCTGATCCTGGACATCGTGATCATGGCCGTGTGGTGGATCATCGGCTTCGCCGTCGGGAACACCGTGCTCGGCTGCGGCGCGGGCGTGATCGGCTGCGTCATCTACCTGGCCATCTTCGCCCTGCACGTGTACTGCATCATCCAGGCGGTGGGCGGCAAGCGTCCGATCATCCCGGTCGTCACCGACTTCGCCCAGAAATCGCTCTAAGGAGAAATCATGTCGTCATTGCCTCCGGACAGTTCGTACACGCCACCGCCGCCTCCTCCGCCCGGCCCCACGGGTCCCGCGGGCGGCGGTGGTGGATTGATTTACCCGACCCAGCCACCCAAGGACCCGATCCTCGTCCTGATCCTGAACCTGCTCGTAGCCGGCGGCGTCGGCTACATCATCATGGGTCAGAAGACGAAGGGCATCGTGGCCATCGTGGTGTGGTGCGTCGGCCTGTTCCTGTGCGGCATTCCGTCGGGACTGGTCGCTCTCGTGGCCGCCATCGACGGGTACATGCAGGCGCAGCAGCTCCAGCAGGGCCACCCCATCGGGGAGTGGACCTGGTTCAACGATCACCGCTGATTTGCCGCGGAGTGGCGGGCAGTGCCCGCCGCTCCGCGGGTTGTCGGTTATCAGTTGTCAGTTGTCTGCGGTCGTCTGCGGTCCATTGCTCGGACGAACCCGTCAGACGAGGCCCCCCAGACAACCGACAACTGACAACCGACAACACGCTCAGAACGGATAGAGCGGCGTGTTCCTCACGATCCAGTAGCTCGTCAGCACGACGAAGCACATCCACGCGAACCACGGCTTCATGATGAAGGCCGGGGTGCGTCCGCGCAGGAAGCTCGGCGCCGAGAAAAGCGCGAGCGGGATCAGTCCCAGGAAGAGCATCGGATTGAGGCGGAAGGCTGCCTCCACGTTGCCGTGCAGCAACTGATGCAGCGCGCGCGTGGTGCCGCAGCCCGGGCACTCCAGTCCCGTCAGCCAGTTGAAGGGGCAGCGGGGATAAAACGCGTAGGACGTCGGCGCGTAGGTGTAGAGAACCCACGCGCCGACGGCACCGATCACGAGAACGCTAGCGATTCGCCTGCGCGTCACGGATTCCCTGAAGAACGGCCGTACCGGACATGGCGAACCAGATGATCATGGCCACGATGCCGAGGCCGAAGCCGATCCAGGCAAACATCTTGGCTTTCTGCGACGCGTCGCGCGCGCCGGCGATGTCGCCCGCCGCCAGCTTGGAGTTGACCTGCGCGGAGAAGATGATCGCCACCACGCCGAGCGGAAGACAGCAGCACAGCGTGACGATAATCGACTGCACCAGGTAGTTCGGGACCGTGCCCGGCGCGGCCGGGCCGCCGCCGTACTCGCCGCCACCCGGCGTGCCGTAGCTGGGCGGTGGGGGCGGTGTGTACGACTGCGCCGCGCCACCCATGAGCGAGCGCCCGCAGTTCACACAGACTGAGGCGTTATCGAGATTGTTGGTACCGCAATTCGGACAGTTCACCTTCTCCTCCTCCTTACTGCATCCCTTGCGCGAATCCACCGATCATCATCAGTGCTCCGTAGGCGATTCCGACCAGGAGTCCCGCACCGGCGGCGATCCAGGTCCACATCTTCGCGTTGCGCGATGCGGCCATCGCTCCGGCGATGTCTCCGCCTGCGAGCTTCGAGTTGACCTGCGCAGCATAAATGATTGCGACCACGCCGCCCGGCAGACAGCAGCACAAAGTGACCAGGACCGCCGGGATGAGATAGTTGTTGATCGGTGCCTGCGGTGCGAAGTGCTGCACCGGCGTCCCGCAGCTGGCGCAGGCGGCGGCGTTGTCGGCCCCAGGGGTTCCGCAGCTCGTGCAGTACATCAATCGCTTCCTCCCGACTGAATGCCTTCAGGGTACTGAATGAACTCGCCGTTGGAGAACACGAGGTCGCAGTCGAAGTTCGACGTTTTCGTGCTCGCGCTGTACTCCTGCAGCGACTCGCGCTCGAAGATCTTGTCCTTGCCGGCGCTCGCGAACGCGTAGGACTCGCACGTCCCCGCGGGCCAGCATTCGTACTTGATGGGCGTTCCCCAGCCGTCGAGGGCGGGGACGGTCTTCATGTAGGTCGGCACGAGCACTGAGCTCAACTCGCTGGCGGAGCTCCCCTTCGGATACTGGTTATGGTCGGTCGCGTACGCCTCGGTGGCCGTCGCGAGCGTGCGCAGATCCGCGGTGGTGCGCTTCTGCTTGGAGCGCTCCATCGCCGTCAGCAGGTTCGGGATCGCGATCGCGGCGAGGATGCCGATGATCGCAACCAGGACGAGACCACCCACCGCCAGCCCGACGATGAGGCCCGCGGTCTTGCCGCCGCCGTCACCGGAGCCGGCGACGCGCTGGGCGCCGTTCGTCGGATTGCCGCACCGCGGGCACGCGGCGTACGAAACGGCCGGAACGTGATTGCCGCACCAGGCACAAAACGCCATCGCTCTCTCCCTTTGCGTGGGATTTGGATGGCGAATTGTACAGCGACCGGGGCAGGGGATCCTTCACGTCATGACGCCGGGACGCCACGTGTCATTCCGAGCCGCCGAAGCGCAGCGGAGGACGGTCGAGGAATCCCCCTGCTGAAACGCAACGAACGCGCAGGATGCAGGGGGTCCCTCGACTTCGCTCGGGATGACACACGAGGGCGAACGGCGTGTCATCACCACATCATGCCGAGCTGCAGGCGCGCCGCCTCGGACATCATGCTCCGGTCCCAGACGGGATCGAACACGACTTCGACGTCGGCGTTCGCGACGCCGGGCAGGTTCTCGACTTTCGACTTCACGTCGCTCGCGAGCACCGGGCCCATACCGCACCCCGGCGCGGTCAACGTCATCTTGATCTTCACGTCCTTGCGGCCGTCATCGGTTTCCTGCAGCTCGCAGAGGTAGACCAGGCCGAGGTCGACGATGTTTACCGGGATCTCGGGGTCGAAGCAGGTCTTGAGCTGTTCCCAGACCATCTCCTCGAGCTTCTCCGGCGTGAGCTCTTCCGGCTTGACGTCCACGGTCTCCTGGGCGGACTTGCCGATGGCCTCGACTTCCTGCCCCGACACGCGAACCATGAGGCCGCGGTCGGTGATGAGCGTGAACGTGCCGCCGAGGGACTGGGTGATGGTCGCCTGCGCGCCTTTCGGCACGAGGACCTTCTCCCCGCTGGGGATCATGATCGCTTCCGCGTTACGGCTGAAGGTGACTTCTTCTCTCATTTTTCGCTCTCGGGTACAGCTCTATTCGGTCGTCACCTTTTCGTCTCTGCCCTCGAGAGCACTCTTAAGCGTATGCCACGCCAAGGTCGCGCATTTCACGCGGGCGGGGAACTCGCTGACTCCCGAAAACGCGGCGAGACGGCCGAGGTCAGCCGCACTCAGCCCGCTCGGGTCGCCGGTGACGAGGCGGTGAAACGTATCGAAGAGGCTTTCGGCCTCGGTGACGGATTTCCCTTTGACGGTCGAACTCATCACCGACGCCGACGCCTTCGAGATCGCGCAGCCGTTTCCGGTGAAGCTCACCTCGGCGATGTTGTTGCCCTCTCTCTTCACGAACACGGTGTAGTGATCGCCGCAGAGAGGGTTGTAACCGTCGACGCGTGACGTCGCGTCCGCCATCTCGCCGAAGTTCCGTGGGTTCTTGTTGTGGTCGAGGATGACCTGCTGGTAGAGCTCGCGTAAGTCCGACACTATCGAAACACCTCGATCACTTTGTGCAGCGCGGCGACGAGCGCGTCCGCCTCTTCACGGGTGTTGTAGAGGCCGAACGACGCGCGTCCCGTGGCCGGCACATTAAATCGCATCATGAGCGGCTGCGCGCAGTGGTGCCCCGTCCGCACGGCTACACCTTCCTGATCGAGGATGGTGCCGATGTCGTGCGGGTGCACGCCTTCGAGCACGAACGAGATCACGGCCGCTTTCTCCGGAGCCTGCCCGATGATGCGCAGGCCGTCGATCTCGAGGAGCCGGCGCGTCGCGTACTCGAGCAGGTCGTGCTCGTACGCGGCGATGGCGTCGAGGCCGATGCCGCCGACGTAGTCGAGCGCCGCGGCGAGACCGATTACGCCTTCGATGTTCGGCGTGCCCGCCTCGAACTTGTACGGGAGGGCGTTGTACGTCGTCTTCTCGTACGACACGGAGAGGATCATGTCCCCGCCGCCCTGCCAGGGCGGCATCGCGTCGAGCAGCGACTCGCGTCCCCACAGCACGCCGATGCCGGTCGGGCCGTAGACCTTGTGTCCGGAGAATGCGTAGAAGTCGCAGCCGAGGTCCTGCACGTCGACGCGCAGATGGGGGACGCCCTGGGCACCGTCGACGAGCACCAGCGCGCCGTGCGCGTGCGCGGCGGCGACGATGCGCTTGACGGGATTGATGGTGCCGAGGGCATTGGAGGCGTGGCCGACGGCGACGAGCTTCACGCGCTCGCTGAGCATGCGCTCCAGCTCCTCGACGTCGAGCTCCCCGCTGTCGAACACCGGCGCCACGCGGAGCTTCGCCCCCTTTTCGGCGCAGAGCATCTGCCAGGGCACGATGTTCGAGTGATGCTCGATGGCGGTGATGATGATCTCGTCGCCCTCGCCGACGTTGGTGCGTCCCCAGGTCTGCGCGACGAGGTTGATGGCCTCGGTCGTGCCGCGCGTGAACACGATCTCCTTGATCTCGCGCGCGTTGATGAAACGCTGCACCGTGCTCCGCGCGTTCTCGAACTGAATCGTCGCGATCTCGGACAGGTAGTGCACGCCGCGGTGGACGTTCGAGTTTTCCTGCGTGTAGTAACGGACGATCCGATCGATGACCGCCTGCGGCTTCTGCGTCGTGGCAGCGTTGTCGAGATAGATCAGCCGCTTGCCGCGCGCGTGGCTGGCGAGGATGGGGAAGTCGCGGCGGATGCGACTGACGTCGTAGGGCCGTGTCATCCCGAGCGAAGTCGAGGGATCCCCCTCCGACTCGCGACGGCGCTGCGCCTCGGCAGGGGATGCCTCGACTTCGCTCGGCATGACACCCTTGCTCATCGTGCCTCTCCTCTCCGCTCCGGCAACCTCTGCGGAATCGCCTGGAACAGTGCGCGGCGGACCTGCTCGCGTACGGGCTCGATCTTCATGCGGTCCACGATCTCGCCGGCGAAGGCGTAGACGAGGAGGTTACGCGCCTCTTCCTCGCCGATGCCGCGCGAGCGGAGATAGAACAGCGACTCCTGCGCGATCTGGCCGATGGTCGAGCCGTGATTGCACTTCACGTCGTCGTTGTGGATCTCCAGCGTCGGCTTGGAGTCGACGATGGCCGTCTCGCTGAGGAGGAGGTTGCGGTTCTCCTGCTTCGAGACGGTCTTCTGCGCGTCCGGGCGGACGATGATCTTGCCGTCGAACACGCCGCGCGACTGCTGATCGAGCACGCCCTTGTACAGCTCGATGCTCTCGCAGTGCGGCTTGATGTGATCGATGACGGTGCGGTTGTCGAGGTGCTGCGTGCCGGTGCCGGTGAAGAGACCGTCCAGCGTGACGGACGCGCCTTCGCCCGCGAGGGCCACATGCGTCTCGGCCCGCGCGATGGCCGCGCCGATGGCGATGTTGCGCGAGGTCACATTCGCGCCCCGTTCCTGGCGGATGAACACGTTGCCGACGTGATAGGCCTCGCTCGACTCGCACTGGAGCTTCGTGTGATCGACGACCGCGCCTTCGCTGGCGACGATCTCCGTCACCGCGTTCGTAAAATACGACCCGGTGCCGACGTACGTCTCGACGATGGCCACCTGCGCGTTCGCGCCGACGACGATGACGTTGCGCGGATGCGACCAGATCCCATCGCCACGGCCGATGAAGAGCAGGTGAATGAACCCGTCGACGATCTTGCCGGCCGGGATCTCGATGCGCGCGCCGTCCTGCATGTTCGCCATGTTCAGCGCGACCATGGCGTTGCGCTCCCAGTCGGCGATGGTCGATTCCTGTGGAGCGGCGGCCGCTCCGGCCGCCGAATGACCATTGACGAAGACCAGTTCCTGCGCCGCCTTGCCCGCCATCGACGCGGGACTGTCGGCGGCCGAAGCGGCCGCCGCTCCACCATCATCCGCACGCCAGGCAACCTTCTGCAACGGCGCGAGATTCGTGTACTTCCACTCCTCGATGCGCGGCGTCGGCCAGCCCAGCTTGTCGAAACGCTCGGTGGCTTCGCTGCGAAGATGGGCGACAGCCGTCACGCCACGGCCTCCTCGATCCAGTCGTAGCCCTTCTGCTCGAGCTCCTCGGCCAGCTCCTTGCCGCCCGATTTCACGATGCGGCCGTTCGCCAGCACGTGCACGAAATCGGGGACGAGGTAGCGCAGCAGGCGCTGGTAGTGCGTGATGACGAGCACCGCGTGCTTCTCGCTGCGAAGCTCGGTCACGCCCATGGCCACGATGCGCAGCGCGTCGATGTCGAGCCCGGAGTCGGTCTCGTCGAGGATGGCCAGCTTCGGATCGAGCACCGCCATCTGAAAGATCTCATTGCGCTTCTTCTCGCCGCCGGAGAAGCCCTCGTTCACGCCGCGGTTCATGAAGGCCTCGTCGAGCTCGACGACCTTCATCTTCTCGCGCGCGAGCTGCAGGAACTCCATCGCGTCCAGCTCTTCTTCGCCACGATGCTTGCGGATCGCATTCAGCGCGGCCTTGAGGAAGTAGATGTTGTTCACGCCGGGGATCTCGACCGGATACTGCATGGCCAGGAAGACGCCCTCGCGGGCGCGCTCCTCGGTCGCCATCCCGAGCAGGTCTTTCCCCTCGAACAGCACCTGCCCCTCGGTCACTTCATAGCGCGGCCGTCCCGCCAGCACGTTCGCCAGC
>DATLOL010000029.1:0-26228 GCA_035536275.1 Thermoanaerobaculia bacterium | reverse complement strand
GGCCGGCGGGCTAAAGCCCGCCGCTCCACCAGTCCGCGTGCTTTGGGGCAATCAGCGCCTCCAGGTCGACGGGGAGTGGGACCTCGAGCTGGAAGACGGCTCGTGGCGCTCCGGCCGCGGCGCGCAGGCGCTCGATCCGCTGCCGCACGGCTATCACACCCTGCGTTCGAACGGCCGCGAGTCGCTGATCATCGCCGCGCCGGTGAAGGCTTACGCGCCGCGCAAAAAAACGTGGGGCATCTTCGCGCCGCTCTACGCCGCCCACACCCGCCGCAGCTGGGGTGCCGGCGACCTCGGCGATCTGTTGCAGTACGCGCAATGGGTCGACCATCACGGCGGCTCGGTCGTGGCCACGCTGCCGATGCTGGCCGCGTTCGACGACGACCCGAGTCCGTACTCGCCGCACAGCCGGCTGTTCTGGAACGAGCTCTATCTCGACGTCACGCGTCTTCCCGAGTTTCGCAGCGAAGACGCCGACCTCGGCGCGATCGCGCATCTCCAGCAACTGCCGCTCGTCGACCACGAGGCGGTGCGCCGCGAGAAGAAGCGCGTGCTGCAGCTCTGCGCCGCGCGGTTCGTTCCCGACGCCGAGTACGAACGCTTCGCGCAAGGCGAGGCCGGTGAGTACGCGCGCTTTCGCGGCGACGAGCCATATCACCTCTACGTGCAATACCGGCTCGCGCAGCAGATGCGCGACGTTGCGAACGCGGCCCGCCGCCTCGGCGCCGGTCTCTATCTCGACTTCACGCTGGGCGTGAACCCCGGCGGCTACGACGCCCATCGCTACGCGCACGTCTTCGCGGACGGCGTCTCCACCGGCGTGCCGCCCGATCTCGTCTTCACCAAAGGGCAGAACTGGGGCTTCGCGCCGTTCGATCCGGACGCGTTGCGCGCCGATCGCTACGCGTACTTTCGCAAGGCCATCCGGCAGCACGTCGCGCACGCCGGCATCCTGCGCATCGATCACGTGATGGGGCTGCACCGGCTGTTCTGGATCCCGGACGGACTCGATCCCGCCGACGGCGTGTACGTGCGATATAACGCGGAGGAGTTGTACGCGATCCTCACGCTCGAGTCGCGCCGTCACGCTTGTACGGTGGTCGGCGAAGACCTCGGCACCGTGCCGCCGGAAGTGCCGAAGACGATGTCCCGCCACGGCCTGCGGCGGATGTACGTCGTGCAGTACGAGATGAAGCCGGACGCACCGCTCGGCGATCCGCCCGCGGAGTCGGTGGCCAGCATCAACACGCACGACATGCCGCCGTTCGCGGCGTGGTGGAAGGGCGACGATATCGATGACCGCTTGCGGCAGGGACTGCTGGACGAAGTCGGCGCGCGCCGCGAGCACGACACGCGCGCGAAGATGCGCCGGCAGACCGGCGCGCACGACCCGAAGAACGCGATCGAGTCACTGCTGACGTCTCTCGCCGCCAGCGACGCGGAGATCGTCCTCATCAATCTAGAGGACCTCTGGGGCGAGCTGGAGCCGCAGAACATGCCCGGCGTGCCCGAGCGGAGCTGGCGGCAGAAGCTGCGCCTCGGCCTCGAGGCGGCGCAGGCGGACGGAACGATCCGGCGGGTGCTGACGAACGTCAACGACCGCAGGGCAAGTCCCTTGCTGCAACAGGACCAGACGAAGGAAGGGTAATGGCTGTCAGAAAGAAATCGGGTGGAAGTGGATCGAAGAAAGCGGCGCCGCGCAGGCGCGTGACCACGAGCCAGACCGTGAGCGCGCCGCCGAAGCCGGCGCCGCCGAACGCGGCGGCCGAGGAACTGGTGACCGTCGGCGCGGACGTGGTGCCGACTGTGCCGATCGAGGCGGACCTCCGTCCTGGTGGAGCGGCGGCCGCTCCAGCCGCCGAGGCTTACGCCGAAACTCCGGCGCCCGAAGCGGGCGCCGCTCCACAGGAAACGGGCGCCGCTCCACGGGAGTCGGTCGTCGATCCGCGCGCGATCCGCGAGCACACCATCGATCAGATCGCGCCGGTCACGACGCGTCCGGAGTCGCTGCTCACGGACTGGGACCTGCACCTCTTCAATGAAGGCACGCATCACAAACTGTGGGAGAAGCTCGGCAACCACGCCGTTCCGGGCGGCGTGATGTTCGGCGTGTGGGCGCCGAACGCGGACCGCGTCAGCGTCATCGGCGACTTCAACGGCTGGGACCGCGACGCCCACCCGCTGCGCGCGCGCGGCGAGTCCGGAGTCTGGGAGGGATTCATCGCCGACCTCCCGAAGGGGACGACCTACAAGTACCACGTCGTCTCGCGCTTCAACGGCTATCGCGTCGACAAGGCCGATCCGTTCGCCGTGCACCAGGAGATGCCCCCGGCGACAGCCTCGAAAGTGTGGGATCTCGAATACGAGTGGAACGATGACGAGTGGATGCGCACCCGCAAGGCGCGCAACGCCGTCGACGCCCCGATCTCGATCTACGAAGTGCACCTCGGCTCGTGGCTGCGCACCGACGACAACCAGCCGCTCAGTTACCGCGACATCGCCCAGCCCCTCGCCGACTACGTGAAGAAGATGAACTTCACGCACATCGAGCTGATGCCCGTGCAGGAGCATCCGTTCTATGGCTCGTGGGGTTACCAGGGCACGGGCTATTTCGCGCCCACCAGCCGGTTCGGCACGCCGCAGGATTTCAAGTATCTGATCGATCACCTGCACCAGCAGGGCATCGCCGTCCTCCACGACTGGGTGCCGTCGCATTTCCCGTCCGACGAGCACGGGCTGGCGTACTTCGACGGCACGCACCTCTTCGAGCATTCCGATCCGCGGAAGGGATTCCATCCCGACTGGGGCTCGCTGATCTTCAATTACGGCCGCAACGAGGTGCGCTCGTTCCTTTTGTCGAGCGCCTTGTACTGGCTCGACGAGTACCACATCGACGGACTGCGCGTGGACGCCGTGGCGTCGATGCTCTACCTCGACTACTCGCGCAAGCAGGGGGAGTGGATTCCGAACGAATTCGGCGGACGCGAGAACATCGAGGCCATCTCGTTCCTGCGCCGGCTCAATGAGGATGTCTATAACGTCCATCCGGACGTGCAGGTGATCGCCGAGGAGTCGACGGCGTGGCCGATGGTGTCGAGGCCGACGTATGTAGGCGGCCTCGGATTCGGCATGAAGTGGGACATGGGCTGGATGCACGACACGCTGCAGTACTTCGCGAAGGATCCCGTCCATCGCAAGTTCCATCACAACTCGCTCACGTTCCGGATGATGTACGCCTTCACCGAGAATTTCGTGCTGCCGCTGTCGCACGACGAGGTCGTGCACGGCAAAGGCTCGCTGATCGGCAAGATGACCGGCGATGAATGGCAGCACTTCGCGAACCTGCGCCTGCTGTACGCGCACATGTACGCGAATCCCGGCAAGAAACTGATGTTCATGGGCGGCGACATCGCCCAGTGGCGGGAGTGGAATCACGACACGGGCCTGGACTGGCATCTGCTCGACTCGCCACTACACGCCGGCATCAATCGCTGGCTCGAGGACCTCAACAAGGCCTATCGCGACATCCCGGCGATGCACGAGCTGGACATGTCGCCGGACGGCTTCGAGTGGATCGACTGCTGCGATACGGAGAACAGCATCGTCAGTCTCACTCGTTATGCGAAGGACCGCGCGAGCAGCGTCGTGGCGGCGCTGAACTTCACGCCCCTGGAGCGATACAACTATCAGATCGGCGTACCGGCAAACGGCCACTGGCGGGAGGTGCTGAACAGCGACGCGACCCTGTACGGCGGCAGCGGCATGGGAAACATGGGCGGTGTCGACGCGGTGCCCATCCCCTTACACGGGCGCAAGTGGTCCGTCACGTTGACGCTCCCTCCCCTCGGAGCCGTGTTCCTCGTCAACGAGGAAGCGGAATGATGCTGCCCGCGCCCGGTGCGCGCCTGCTCGAGGGAAACCGCTGCGAATTTCGGGTCTGGGCGCCGGATCGAGAGCGCGTCGAGCTGCACATCCTGACGCCCGGCGAACGTCGCGTGCCCATGTCGAAGACAGAGGGTGGCTATCACGACGCCGTCGTCGACGATTGCCCGGAAGGCACCCGCTATCTATACGTGCTGGACGGAGGCGATGAGCGTCCTGACCCGGCGTCGCGCCATCAGCCCGAAGGCCCGCACAAGGCGTCGGCCGTCTTGGGGACGGATTTCGAATGGCACGATGCCGGTTGGACCGGGCTCCCACTCGAGGACTACGTCGTATACGAACTGCACATCGGCACCTTCACACAGGAGGGGACGTTCGACGCCGCGATTGCACATCTCGATCGCCTGAAGGCGCTCGGCGTCACCGCCGTCGAGCTGTTGCCGGTGGCGCAGTTTCCGGGAGAGCGCAACTGGGGCTACGACGGGACCTACGTCAACGCCGCGCATGCGTCGTACGGCGGTCCCCGCGCATTGAAGCGACTGGTCGATGCATGCCATCAGCGCGGCCTGGCCATTCTCCTCGACGTCGTCTACAACCACCTCGGCCCCGAGGGGAACTACCTCGGTCAATACGGGCCGTACTTTACGGATCGCTACAAGACGCCCTGGGGTCTGGCGCTGAATTTCGACGGGGCGCACAGCGATCACGTGCGCTGGCTGTTCATCCACAATGCACTGCAATGGATCGACGAGTTTCACTTCGACGGATTGCGCGTCGATGCCGTGCACGCGATCGTCGATCACTCGGCCGAGCCGTTTCTCCAGGATCTCAATGTGGCGGTGCACGCGCGGGCGGAAGAGCTGGGGCGGCGCGTGTACAGCATCGCCGAGAGCGATCTCAATGACCCGCGGGTGATCACACCGCGGGACGACCTGGGACTCGACTTCGACTCACAGTGGGCCGACGACTATCACCACTTGCTGCATGTGCTGCTGACGGGCGAGCAGGATGGCTATTACTCCGGTTTCGAGCGTAAGGTCAGCAATCTGGCGCGGGTTATCGAAACGGGCTATCTCTACATCGGCCAGCATTCGGGCTACCGCGGCCGCAAGTACGGATTGAAACCGAAGACGCGCGACGGCGCGAAGTTCGTGGTGTCGATGCAGAACCACGATCAGGTCGGCAATCGCATGCTCGGCGAGCGCCTCGGCGATCTGGTCTCGGTCGATCAGGCCCGTCTCGCCGCCGCGGCGATCATCCTGTCGCCGTTCATCCCCATGCTGTTCATGGGCGAGGAGTACGGCGAGACCGCACCGTTCCTGTACTTCACGTCGCACTCCGACCACGACCTGATCGAGGCCGTGCGCAAAGGGCGGCGCGAAGAGTTCGACGATTTCACGTGGGTGGGCGAGCCGCCCGACCCGCACGCTGAGGAAACATTTCAGCGCTCGAAGTTGAACTGGTCGCTGCTGGAGCGTCCGGAGCATGCGTCGCTGTGGCGCTGGTACCAGCAATTGCTGGCGCTGCGGCGAGACACTCCGGTGCTGCGCCGGCTCGATCTCGCGGCGTTGGAGACCCGGGCGGACGATGAGCGTCAGGTGCTGCTCGTGATTCGCGGAAACGGCGCCGAGCGCGCGCTGGTCGCGTTCAACTTCAGCGGCCAGGCCCAGACCGTCGAGGCCCCGGATGGCCGGTGGACGGCACTGCTCGAGACGGGCGCGAAGCTTGAAGCATCGCGGCTGACGCTGCCGCCGCACGGGTTCGCGGCGTGGAGCTCGGGAGCTTGATGTACCGCGTACCGATCGCCACGTACCGCCTTCAGTTCAACGCGGATTTCACGTTCCAGGATGCGCGGCGCATCGTGCCGTACCTCCACGAGCTCGGCATCACCGACGTCTACGCATCGCCGCTGCTGCGCCCGCGCAAAGGGAGCACGCACGGCTATGACATCGTCGATGCCAATGCCCTGAACCCCGAGCTCGGATCGGAAGAGGACTTCAGCGCGCTGCATGCGGATCTGTCGGCGCGGGGCATGGGCCTTCTGCTGGACATCGTCCCCAATCACATGGCGGCCAGCCACGAGAATTCGTGGTGGGTGAGCGTTCTCGAAAACGGACCGCAGTCGCGCTTCCTGCACTTCTTCGACATCGACTGGCGCGACGACAAGGTGCTGCTGCCGATCCTCGGCCGCCCATATGGCGAGGCGCTCGAATCGAAGGAAATCCAGCTCGGCTTCGACACCGAGGGATTCTTTCTCTCCTATTACGACAAACGGCTACCGCTGGCGCCACTGTCGTATCGCATCGTGCTCGAGTCGTGCGTGGACGCCGTGCCGGAGGGCGGCGTCGGGATCGAAGTGCGCGACCTCGTGCAGAACGAGACCGTCATCGCCAACAGCCGCTTTCTGAAGGAGACCCTGTGCCGTCTGCGCGACGAGTCGGCGGAGTTCGCCCGGGCGATGGACGACGCGATCGCGCGCTTCAATGCCGATCCCGATCAGCTCGATCGCGTGGCCTCGGCACAATGGTACCGGCTCGCGTACTGGCGGATCGCCAGTGAGACGATCAATTACCGCCGTTTCTTCGACGTGACGGATCTCGTCGGTGTGCGCGTCGAGAATCCGGAGGTCTTTGAGGCCCGCAATCGCCTCATCCTCGAATTGATCACCCAGAACAAGGTCACCGGCGTGCGCATCGATCACATCGACGGTCTTTTCGACCCGAACAACTACCTGGCCAAGCTGCAGTCGCGTCTCGGCGGGAAGTTCTATGTCGTGGTGGAGAAGATTCTCGAGCACGGCGAGACGCTGCCGGTGTCGTTTCAATGCGCCGGCACCACCGGTTACGATTTTCTCGATATCGCGAATGTTGTGTTCGTCGATCCGGCCGGGCTGGGAAAGCTCGCGGAGATCTATGATCGCTACACCGCCCTCGCTCCGGCGTATGAGGACGTCGTTTACGAGCGCAAGAAGCAGGTCATCGAGCAGCTCTTCTTCGGCGAGATGCGCGCCCTCGGCGCACACCTCGCGCAACTGGCGGTCGCCGACCGCAATGCGCGCGATCTCGCGCCCAGTGAGCTCCTCAGCGCATTGATCGAGATCACGGCGTGCATGCCCGTGTATCGGACCTACATCCGCGAGGCGCGCGTCAGCAATACCGATCAGGCGTTCTTGCGCAGTGCTGTCGGTGAGGCGCGTCGCCGTGCGCCGCACCTAGACACGCGGCTGTTCGATTTCGTCGAGCACTTACTGTTACTCGAGCCGCCGTCCTATATTGCCGAGGAACGCGACCACTGGCTCGGTTTCGTCATGCGTTGGCAGCAGTTCACCGGCCGGGTCATGGCCAAAGGCGTCGAGGACACGGCCTTCTACAACTATTACCGGCTGGTCTCCCTCAATGAGGTAGGCGGCGAGCCTGGACGGGGCAGCGACTTCGACCCGGTGGCCGAACTGCACGCGCGCAATGAGGCTATGGTCCGCGACTGGCCGCACACGATGAATGCGACCTCGACGCACGATACGAAACGCTCGCAGGACGTGCGCGCGCGCATCAGCGTGCTCTCCGAGATTCCCGACCAGTGGGAACGCGAGGTCAAGGCCTGGACGCGCATCAATGCACCTCTCAAACGCACCGGCGTGCCGCATCCGAATGAGGAATTGCTGATTTACCAGACCCTCATCGGGGCGTGGCCGATCGACGCGGGCCGGATGCGCGAATATCTGGAGAAGGCATCGCGCGAGGCCAAGACGCACTCGAGCTGGATCGCCACGAATCCCGATTACGAGAAGGCGCTGCAGGATTTCGCGACGGCGATTCTCGAGAACGAGAAGTTCCTGGCGCGCTTCCGCCGCTTCCACAAACGCATCGCCTTCCACGGATTCCTGAATTCGCTCGCGCAGGTGGTGCTGAAGATCTGCAGTCCCGGCGTTCCCGATTTCTATCAGGGCACGGAGCTGTGGGATTACAGCCTTGTCGACCCCGACAACCGCCGCCCCGTCGACTACGCCAGGCGCGCGTCGCTCCTCCCGACCCTCGGGACACCGTCGCAGTTGCTGCGGAACTGGGAGGACGGACGCATCAAGCTCTACGTCACCGCCCGCGCTCTGGCCACGAGGGCGCGTCACGCCGCGTCGTTCCGCGACGGCGCCTACCGCCCCGTCGATACCGGCACGCCCAACGCCGTCGCCTTCACCCGCGCGGACGACATCCTCGTCGCCGTCCCCCGCCTCACCACCCAACTCGGCAACGATCTGCCTTTAGGTGACGTCTGGGGCGATCACGCGCTGAACGTGCCCGGCCATTGGCGCAATGTCTTCACCGGCGAAACGCTGGACTCGTTGGAGCTGCGCAACGTCTTTGCGACGTTCCCCGTCGCTCTTTTCGAACGGGCGTAGAATCTAGCCATGGCCCCGCAGACTGCCACGCGGATGACTTACGAGGAGTTCATGGCGCTCCCGGACGATGGGAAGCACTACGAGCTCATCGAAGGAGAGCTCTGTTTGAACGCTGCGCCGTTTCCGAGGCATCAGAGAATCGCCCGGAGCCTCTTCCGGCGGCTGGATCGGTATTTCGAAGAGCATGGCGGTGGCGAGGTGTGGTTCGCGCCGCTCGATTTTGTTCTCTCCCGCGAGAACGTGCTCGAGCCCGATCTAGCCGTGATCCTGAGTGAGCGCGCCTCGATCGTTGGTGAACGCAACGTCGAGGGCGCGCCGGATATCGCGATCGAAGTGCTGTCAGCAGGCACGCGCCGGAAAGACCGAGTGGTGAAGCGCCGACTATACGAGCAGTACGGTGTGGGGGAGATCTGGCTCGTTGATCCTCACGACCGATCCGTCACCATCATCCGCGGCGGTGTTGAAATCGTCGTCACTGACGCGATCACCTCGCCTTTACTTCCCCGTTTCACGATGCCGGTTCGCGACGTGTTTCCCGGCTAGCGCAAGCGCTACGCCCCACGGCCGCAGAAGAGCGGCCGCCAGATGCGTGAAGATTGTCAGCCCGTGGCCCTTTTCGAACGGGCGTAGAATCTCGGCATGGCCCCGCAGACTGCCACGCGGATGACTTACGAGGAGTTCATGGCGCTCCCCGCGGAGAACGTCAAGCACTACGAGCTCGTCGAGGGGGAGCTGTACGTGAATCCTGCGCCGAACATTCGGCACCAGATCATCGCCGGCAACGTCTACTTCGCGCTGCGCTCCTATCTCAAGGAGCATCGTGTCGCGCAGGCGGCGATGTCGCCAATCGACGTAGTCCTTTCGCCGGAGATCGTTCTGCAGCCCGACGTGTCGGTGTGGTTTGACCGTATCGGCCAATGGAAGAAAGCGTACCGAGCACCCGAGATTGCCGTAGAGGTACTGTCCGAGGGATCGCAGCGCCACGACAAAGTCACGAAGCGCCGGCTCTACGAACGCTTCGGCGTGAAGGACTACTGGATCGTCGATGCCGAGGCGGAAACCGTGACCATCGTTCGCGCGGGCGAAGAGATCGTGGTTCGGGAGTTCATCACCACACCGTTACTCCCCGGCTTCTCCCTTCCACTTCGCGACGTATTTTCGGAAGAGCCCTAGGCCTACCGCCCCGCCACCACCCCGAGCTCCCTCAGCCGCTCCGCGTGTTCGCGCGTCAGGGCGGCGGGGGTGAGGCGCCAGCTCCAGTTGCCGCGTTCTTTGCCGGGGGTGTTCATGCGCGCGTGGCTGTCGAGGGAGAGGATGTCCTGCACCGGGACGATGGCCGTCTCCGCGACCGACGTATAGACCGCGCGGATCATGGCCCAGGCCACGTCGCCTTCGCCGAGGTAGGCGACGGCGCGGGCGCGGTCGTCGTCGTCGCCGGAGGCGAACCAGCCGTGCGCGGTGTCGTTGTCGTGCGTGCCCGTGTAGGCGACGGTGTGTGTGTCGTAGCGGTGCGGCAGATGGGGGCTGTCGTCCTCCGCGAATCCGAACTGCAGGATCTTCATCCCCGGCACGCCGATGTCGGCGCGCAGTTGGTGAACGGCCGGCGTGATGAAGCCCAGGTCCTCGGCGACCAGCGGGAGGTCGCCGAGGGCGGCGCGGATCGCGTCGAAGAGATCGCGGCCGGGGCCGGGCATCCATCGTCCGTTCACAGCCGTCGGCTCGGACGCGTCGATCTCCCAGTACGCGGCGAAGCCGCGGAAGTGATCGAGGCGGATCATGTCCGCGAACCGGAGGTTGGCCTTGATGCGCTCGATCCACCAGCGATAGCCCGTGTCGCGGTGCAGCTCCCACCGATAGAGCGGATTGCCCCAGCGCTGGCCGGTCACGCTGAAGTAGTCGGGCGGGACGCCGGCCACGACGATCGGCAGTCCCTCGTCGTCGAGCTGAAAGAGCTCGCGGTTTCCCCACACGTCGGCGCTGTCGCCGGCCACGTAGATCGGGACGTCGCCCATGATGCGGATGCCGCGCTCGCGCGCCGCGTCGCGCACGACGTCCCACTGGCGGCAGAACAGCCACTGCGTGAACTGCCAGAAGGCGATGTCTTTCGCGTGCTTCTTACGCGCGGCCGTCATTGCGTCCGGCTCCTGCACGCGAAGACCGCGCTCCCACTCCCACCACGGCTTGCCGCCGGACGCCTCTTTCAGCGACATGTACAGCGCGTAGTCGTCGAGCCATACGCGTTGCGCGTCGACGAAGGCGCTGAGCTCGCGATCGCCGGAGAAGCGCTCGAACGCGCGTCGCAGCAGCGAGAACTTGTATGCGGCCACGCGCTCGAACTCCACGTGATCGTGCGGAAAGGGCGGCGGCTCGGCCGTGTCCGTCGCGTCGAGCAGCCCGTCCTCGAGCAGGCGCTGCGGTGAGATCAGCAGCGGATTGCCCGCGAACGACGACACGCAAGCGTACGGCGAGTAGCCGTAGCCAGGCGGATTGATGGGCAGGACCTGCCAGACGGTCATCCCGGCGCTGTCGAGCCAGTCGAGGAAGGCAATGGTCTCGTCGCCGAGATCCCCGATGCCATAGCGGCCGGGGAGCGACGTCGGATGGAGAAGGGCGCCGGCGGTACGGCGGTCGAACGTCTGTTGAACGGAGGTGTGGGCCATTGAGTCCTAGGAGAGCGGGGCAACTGTGAGCTGCGAGCCGAGCGAGTCGAAGAGCGCGAGCCACTCCTCGGCGTTGACCGAGGCGGCGACCGCCGGCCGCACGGTGGCGAGCATGCGGTAATAGCGGTTCTGCGCGCGGCGCAGATCGATCGGCAGGCGTGCGCGGCAGGCGATCTTCACCAGCGCCTCGAACAGCTCCAGGCGGTCGACATCGTCCGGACGTTCCCGGAAGCGCTCCGAAGCGCGCTCGATGGCGTCCCCGAACGCCATGTGCGTGGTCGTGTCGAGCGTGACGCCTTCGCCGTGGGCTTCCTCGAGCTGGGCCTCGAGCTCTTTGAACGGCGGCGGATCTTCGTCGAGCATGCGCCGGATCTGCACGTTCAGGTCGAACTCCGCGGCGGTCTGCAGCACCTTCGGGACGGGGATGCCGAGGCGCGTGTGCAGGCGCATGAGGGGGTTGTAGCGTTCGTGGAGCTGGCGGAAGGTGTGCTCGGCCTCCTCGAGTGTCGCGACGATCAGCTCGTGCACGATGCGGCGCTGCTCGTCGCGGAACAGCGAGCGCACGGAGATGGGCGTGGCGCCGAAGTGGGTGTCGAGCATGCGGATGACGGCGGGGATGCCGCCGGGCTGCATGGTGCGGGTGAGCTCATCGCGTACGCGATCGTAGTCCGCGCCGCCGCGGGCGCGACGGACGCCGCCGGTGAGCTCGGTCTCGCCGAGGTGCAGAGCGGCCAGCTCGAAGTCGGCGGTTTCGTGGGTGATGAGCGAGCGCACGCTGACCGACCCGATGGCCAGACGCGCGCGGCCGGCCTTGCGAATGTCGAAGTCGCGGCGGGTCACCTCGTAGCAGTAGACGCGGGCGTCATCATCGAAGGTCTCGAAGAGCGACAGCACGGCATAGTGCGCGGCCACGCGTGCGAGGTCGAGCCGCGCCGGAACGACTTCGCGCTCGTAGATCTGCCGCGCGGTGCCGCGGTCCGGAAGGTTGCTGAGGGCGGGGCCGAGGCGCTCCAGGAATCGGGCTTCCAGTCTCGGGATGACACCGGGGACCCGCTCGGCGAGCTGGATGACCCGGCCGGCGTAGTGCAGGATCTGCACGGTCTCGATGCCCGACACGTCGCTGAAGAACCAGCCGCAGCTCGTGTACATCAGCATCGCGTGGCGCTGCATTTCCATCAGCTCGAGGATGGCCTGCACGTTCGCGTCCGGCCGTGCGTGGCGCGACATGAAGCGCGCGATCGACGCCGGCGAGCGATCGAGCATCACGTCGATGTAGTCCTCGCGCGCCGCCCACGGATCGTGCAGGAGCCGTGCGCCCTCGTGCTGGAAGAGGATGCAGACCTCATCGCGCAGCCAGTCCAGCGCGTCGCGCAGCGGCGTGCGCCACTGCTGATTCCAGCCCGGGCTCGCGCCCGTGTTGCAGCCGCAGTCGCTGCGCCAGCGCTCCACGCCGTGCGAGCAGCTCCAGGCCGTGCGCTCGACGATCTCCACCTCGTGCTCCGGCGGATGCGCGGCCAGGAACTCCGCGTAGTTCGTCAGCCGCACGTCCGGCTGCTTCCCGATGATCTGCAGCGCGTACGCGAGGGCCATCTCGCCGAAACGGTGATGGTGGCCGTAGGTCTCGCCGTCGGTGGCGATGTTCACGAGCTGCGGATGCGGTCGGGCGTCGCTGAATGCGCCGAGGAGGCGATGAGCGAAGTTCTCGCCGCGGGCGAGGAGCTGTTCGAACGCCACCGCGCGAGAGATCGGACCGTCGTAGAAAAAGATCGCGATGCTGCGGCCCGAGGGGAGATGGCAGAGATACGGGCGGGTGGGGTCGAGGTGGCCGTTCGCGGACTGCCATTCGTCGTCGCCGATGGGGCGCCATCGCGCGGCCTGATGCGGCTCGAGAATCGTGAAGGCGAGGCCCTCGTCCGCCAGCGCCTCCAGCGAGGCGATGTCCACCGCCGTTTCCGGAAGCCACATCGCCTCCGGCTTGCGCCCGAAACGCCATTCGAAATCGCGCGCGCCCCAGCGCACCTGCGTCCGTTTGTCGCGATCGGACGCCAGCGGCAGGATGATGTGGTTGTAGGCCTGGGCGATGGCGCAGCCGTGACCCGAGTAGCGCTCGCGCGACGCGCGATCGGCCTCGATGATCGCCGCGTAAGTCTCCGGCGTCGACGACTCCAGCCAGCTCAGAAGCGTGGGGCCGAAGTTGAAGCTGATCGACGCGTAGTTGTTGACGATGCCCAGGATGCGGTCGCGGTCGTCGAGGATGCGCGCGGTCGCGTTCGGCTCGTAGCACTCGTCGGTGATGCGCGCGTTCCAGTCGTGATACGGGTACGCCGAATCCTGCGTTTCCACGGCCTCCAGCCACGGGTTTTCCCGCGGCGGCTGATAGAAGTGGCCGTGAATCGTGACTTGCCTTTGGACCATGGGCGGCGCGATGGTATCGCACGTCGCTTTGCTATAGAGTCGCCGCGATTTCGACACGCGAAAGAGGTTTTTGATGCCCCACAGCCGCATTGTCGAGCTGTTACGCCGTCACGAATCGGAAGTGCTCGCGGAGTGGATCCGCCGCCAGGAGCAGAATCTCGCGCTCCGCAATCACCTGCAGAAGAGCGGCGAGCTCGAAGCGCATTGCCGGGCCTTCCTGCGCGCGCTGCTCACGTCCCTCGAAGCCGGCGGAGGCGACGTCACCGCGGGCTCGAACTGGACGCAGGCGCGGGAGATCCTCGCGGACATCTCCCGCAACCGCGCCAGGCAGGGTTTCACGCCGACCGAGACCGCGATCTTCGTCTTCTCGCTCAAGCAGCCGATCTTCGACGTGCTGCGCCGCGAGATGAAGCCCGAAGAGCTCGGGGAGGCGTTGTCGGACCTCTCGGTCGTTCTCGACGAGCTGGGGCTCTTCACGACCGAGACCTATCAGAAGGGACGCGAGGAGATCATCGCCCGCCAGCAGCAGGAGCTGCTCGAGCTCTCGACACCGGTCGTGCAACTGTGGAGGGGCGTGCTCGCGCTGCCGCTCATCGGCACGCTCGACAGCGCGCGCACCCAGGTTGTGATGGAAAGCCTGCTGCAGGCCATCGTCGACACCGGCTCGTCGATCGCGATCATCGACATCACCGGCGTGCCGGTCGTGGACACGCTGGTCGCGCAGCATCTGCTCAAGACCGTGGCCGCGGCGCGGCTGATGGGTGCGGACTGCATCATCAGCGGCATCCGTCCCCAGATCGCGCAGACGATCGTCCACCTCGGCGTCGAGATCAACGACGTGCTCACGAAGGCGACCCTCGCCGACGCGTTCGCGGTGGCGCTGACCCGCATCGGCCTGGCCGTGAAGAAGAGCGGCGTCCCCGCTCCGGTCAGAAAAGAAGCGGCGGCGGAGTAGGCCATGGAACGCATCTCGATTCTGAAGATGGGGAGATTTCTCCTCGTCTCCATTCAGGTCGACATGGACGACCGCACCGCCATGAACCTGCAGGACGATCTGACCGAACGGATCGTGAAGGACCGCGCCAAGGGCGTCCTCATCGACATCTCGTCGCTCGACGTCGTCGACTCGTTCATCGGGCGAATGCTCGCGAACACGGCGGCGATGGCGCGCATCCTCGACGCCGAGACGGTGGTCGTGGGCATGCAGCCGTCGGTCGCCATCACCCTGGTCGAGCTCGGGCTGTCGCTGCGCGGCGTGCGCTCGGCCCTGAACGTCGAGCGGGGCATGGAGCTCCTGCAGAGCATCGTGCACGACCAATCGGAACGCGTGGATGCGCACGACGACGAAGAGTGAGAGCATCCCGGTCCGGACCTCCGCCGAGGTCGTGAGCGTGCGCCATCTCACGCGCAAGTGGGCGGTGGAGCTCGCCTTCACGCTCGTCGAGCAGACCAAGATCGTCACCGCCGCAAGTGAGCTCGGGCGCAACATGGTCGACTACGGCCGCGGCGGGACGTTCACCGTCGAAGTGCTCGAGGAAGGCGGACGCAAGGGGCTGCGTCTCACCTTCGAGGATCACGGCCCGGGAATTGCGGATCTCGATGCGGCGATGCGCGACGGATTCACTACCGGCTCCGGAATGGGCCTCGGTCTCGGGGGCGCGAAACGGCTCTCGAACGAGTTCGAGCTCCGCAGCGTTCCCGGCGAGGGGACACGCGTCGCCATCACGCGCTGGAAGGGCGCGGCGTGACGGTCCGGATCACGCAAAGCGTAAGGGTCTCCGATTCGAGCGCAGTCGCGGATGCGCGGCGCACGGCGACGCACTGCGCGGAGGCCGTCGGACTCAGCGAAAGCCTGGCCGGACGCGCGGCGCTCGTCGCGACTGAACTGGCGACGAACCTCCTCAAACACACCGACGGCGGCTCGCTCCTCTTCGGCAGCGACGACGCAAACGCGAAGGCGATCACCATCACGTCGGTCGACAAAGGGGAGGGCATCGCCAACGTGCAGGTCGCGATGCGCGACGGCTATTCGACCGCCGGCAGCCAGGGGCAGGGCCTCGGCGCCGTGAATCGCTCGTCGATCTCCGTCGCCGTCTACACGCTCGCGGGGAAAGGGACGGTCATTCACTGCGTGGTCGGAGACGAGGCGGTGCAGACGTCGCCGCTCGTGAGCCGGCCGCGATTCTCCGTGGCCGGCGTGGGCGTTCCGATGAAGGGCGAGACCGCGAACGGCGATGCCTGGAGCTCGGCGACGATCGGCGACACGATCACCATCGGCGTCGCGGACGGGTTGGGACACGGACCGCTGGCCGCGACCGCGTCGCTCGCCGCGGCGCGCGTGTTCGCGACCGGAACCGAGGCGCCGCTCGAACGGCTCATGCAGGACGCGCACGGCGCAATGCGGTCGACGCGCGGAGCGGCCGTCGGAATCGCCCGCATCCTCCTCGCCCACGGGCGCGTCGAGTTCATGGGCATCGGCAACATCGCTGGTACGATCGTCAGCGACGCCGGCTCGCGCAAAGTCGTATCGCTGCCCGGAATCGTCGGCCTCGAGATGCGGAAGCTGCAGACGTTCTCGTACCCGTGGGATGCGTCGTCCGTGCTGGTGCTGCAATCGGACGGCGTTTCCGCGAGCTGGTCGGTTCCGGCCTACCCGGGCCTGATGCAGCATGAGCCTGCAGCGATCGCGGCCGTGCTCTTCCGCGACCATTGCCGCGGCACGGACGACGCAACGATCGTCGTTGCAAAGGCTTCCTGAAGCGAATGGCCGTCACGCCGCTGTCATCGATTTCGTTGCACTTCGACTACGACCTGGTAGCCGCACGGCGGCGCGCGCGCCAGATCGCGTCGCTGCTCCACTACGACGAGCAGGATCAGACCCGCATCGCCACCGTGGCCTCGGAGATCGCGCGCAACGCGATGCGGTACGCGGGCGGGGGCCGGATCGAGTTCGCCCTGGACACGCGGGACAATGCCCGGTACCTCTCCATCACCGTCCGCGATCGCGGTCCCGGCATCGCCAATCTCGATGACGTGCTGAACGGGCGTTACCAGTCGAAGACCGGCATGGGCGTCGGCCTGATCGGCGCGCGCCGGCTCATGGACGACCTGGAGATCAGCACCGGCACCGGCGGCACGACGGTGGCGATGAAGAAACGTCTGTCGTCCGCAGCGCCGGCTCTCGACGATGAGGGGATCCGCAAGCTCACGAACGCGCTGTCCCGGCAGCGGGCCGAGAGTCCGCTCGAAGAGATCCAGCAGCAGAACGCCGAGCTCCTCCACGCTCTCGGGCAGCTCAACGAGAGACAGGAGGAACTGGAGCGACTGAACCAGGAGCTCGAGGACACGAATCGCGGCGTGCTCGCGCTCTACGCGGAGCTGGACGAGAAGGCGGACTCGCTCCGCCGCGCCGACCAGGTCAAGACGCGCTTCCTCTCCGACATGAGCCACGAGTTCCGGACGCCCGTGAACTCGATCCTCGCGCTCGCGCGTCTGCTCGGCGACCAGCCTCTGAGCAAGGAAGGAACGAAGCAGGTCGACCTCATCCGCCGGGCCGCGGAAGATCTGGAGAGCCTCGTCACCGATCTGCTGGACCTCGCCAAGATCGAGGCCGGCAAGATCGAGATGCGGCCCGCCGAGTTCGAGGTGTCCAACCTGTTCTCCGCGCTCCGCGGCATGCTCCGTCCGCTCCTGCTCAACCGCTCGCTCGTCCTGGTCTTCGAAGAGGTCGACGGGTTGTCGCCGATGTTCTCGGACGAGGGCAAGATCTCGCAGATCCTGCGCAACTTCATCTCGAACGCGTTGAAGTTCACGGAGGCCGGCGAGGTTCGCGTGTCGGCGGAGGAGATCAGCGGCGACATGATCCGCTTCGGCGTCGCCGACACGGGCATCGGCATCGCGGCGGAGGACCAGGAACGGATCTTCGAGGAGTTCACGCAGATCGAGAATCCGATCCAGAAACGGGAGAAGGGAACAGGCCTCGGCCTTCCGCTCACGCGCAAGCTGGCCACGCTGCTCGGAGGCCGCGTCGGCGTGCACAGCACGCCCGGACTCGGCTCGACGTTCTGGGCGGAGCTGCCGATCCGCTACCAGGATCGCAGCGCGGCGGACGTGAAGCCCGCGGCCGCGGCGGCGGACGCGCGGACGCGCATCCTCATCGTCGACGACGACGAGACGGCGCGCTACACGCTGTCCAGTTTCGCGACGCGTCCCGAGGTCGAGATCATCGAGGCGGAGAACGGGATGCAGGGCATCGCGCGCGCGCTGAGCGACCAGCCCGACATCATCATGCTCGACCTGATGATGCCCGGCATCGGCGGGCATGAGGTCCTGTCGCGGCTCAAGAGCGATCCCTCGACGGCGAGCATCCCGGTAGTGATCGTCACGTCGCGCTTCGTGAACGACGCCGAGCGGCAGCAGATCCTCACCCACGCGGCGAACGTGATCTACAAAGGCGATCTGTCGCGGGACACGGTCACGCGCGCCATCGCCGACGCGCTAGGCCAGTAGCGACTCGATCCGCGTGGAGAGCGCGCGATAGTCGAGCGGCTTACGCAGCACGCCCTGCACGAATGTCGGGAAGCGGCTCTGCAGCTCCTCAGCGGAGACGTCCTCCGCCGGCGCGCTGGTGACGACGATGACCGCGGGCGGCTCCTCCAGTACTTTGACCGAGGGATCGGAGAGGAGGGCGTCGAGCGAGGTGAGGAAGTCGATGCCGCTCATGTACGGCATCATCAGGTCGAGGATGATGACGTTGAAGCGCTTCGTGGAGACGGAATGGAGCGCGTCGACACCGTCCCGCGCGCCGTCGACCAGAAGATGGGATCGCTCGCGGAGGTACTCCATCAGAAGACAACGAATGCCGTCGTCGTCTTCGACCACCAGTACGGTTCCCTGGGCCATGGCGTGTTGCCGGCACGGGCTGCACAAGTCAGTCCAGCGCGATGCGAACACGGTGTCATCCCGAGCGAAGTCGAGGGATCCCCTGCTTCGTTACCAGGAGGGGGATCCTTCGACCGTCCTACGCTTCGCTCCGGCGGCTCAGGATGACACCGTGGTGCGCACCATCTCGAGCTGACGAACCGTGCGCTTCGCACCCACGCGCTCGAGGAAGGCGGCGATGCCCGCATCGCGCTCATCGACGTTCATGATGCGCAGCGGCTTGCCCGCCACCCGCGCCGCCTCCTCGAGCAACGCCCGCCCGATCCCGCGCCGCCGCGTCTCCGGCCGCACCGCCAGTTGCGCCAGGTCCCCGTTCTCGGGGAACAGCACCGCGTACGCGTCCTCGTCGCCGAGGATGACGTGCGGGGAGCGGGCGCGGGCGATCGAGGTGGCCGTGTTTTGCCAACTCGGGAGGACGTCGAGGCTTCGAGGCGTCAAGGCATCAAGGCTCAGAGTGGAGAACCTCTGAGCCTCTGAGCCTCGAAGCCTCGATGCCTCGTACCCCCAGCACTGCAACCCCCTCACAACCTCGAATCCAAGCTCGACATACAACGCGTGCGCGCGCGTGTTGTTGTCCAAAACCTCGAGCACGTACTCCCGCGGCCGGAGCAGCTCGAACGAGCGCTCCATCAGTTGGCGTGCGAGGCCGTGGCGGCGGTGGGAGGGGATGACGCCGGTGCCGGAGTCGTAGGCGCGGTCGCCGTCGATGCCGTTCACGGTGAAGGCGACCATCGTGTCGCCTTCGAACGCGCCCACGCTGAGCTCGGGGCCCCAGCCGCGGCGCGTGAACATCTCCAGAAGCTGCTCGCGGGAGGGGGAGAGCTTCACCACGTAGTCGCTGAACGCGGCCGTGAAGGCCGCGAACAGCGACTCGAAGTCATCGTGGGTGAGAGTGCGGATCAACGAGTGGGATTATTGTCCCAATCGCGTCCCGCCTCTTTGCTGCCGTTGTCGTCGCGATCCTCGGGCTTCTCCGCGCCGAAGCTCTTGCCGCCCGACTTCCCGGCGCCCATGTTGCCGCCGCTTTCGTGCTTGCGCTCGGGCTCGGCGGGCTGATTGCTCGAGGCCGCATCGGATCCGCTACGGTTGTTCTGGTTCGACATGTGTCGTGTCCTCCGAGCCGGGAAATCGCAAGCGACGTGCCTCTCATCGTGCGGACAGCACAGGCAGCTTCTGCGGTGCGCGATCGAAGAGCGCGAAGAACTCGAGCACGTCTTTCTTCGTCCCGCCCGTCACCTTGATCTCGCCGCGGTCGATGAGCCGCTCCAGCACCTTCTCGTACGGCACGTCGACGCCCGGGATGTCGGCCCACACCAGCTTCGCCTGCGTCTTCTTGTCCATCTCCATGACGACGGGTGCCTTCACGTCTTCGCGCCGCGCGCCGGTCGAGGTGAACCGCGCGACGCTGCGCGCGACGTCGAGGACGAAGCCCTGCGGCTGCTGATTCGCCTCCGCCGGCGTGAACCAGAATCCCATCGAGCGATTCACGTCGCCCTTGATCGTGTCCTCCGTCTTCAGGCGCCACGTCCACTGGTTCACCCAGTCGGAGTAGGGGAGCGCCTCGACGATGCCCGGCGCTACCAGTCCGCCCGGGATCGCCTTATGCCCTTCCAGCTTGCCCATCAGCTCCTGGGCCGAGGTGAGATACCAGTTGCGCCAGTTCGGATTCGTGACCGGAATCGCGAGCTCAACGTACGCCTGCGCCTTGGCCTCGCGCGCGGACTTGTCGGACGGATCGCGGGTGACGAGCAGCGTGGCCAGCTCCGCGGACCACTGATACTCCTTCCGCCGGAACGCCGCCCGCGCCTCGGACAGCACTTTGTCACGCCCGCCCATCAGGGCCACGGTCTTCGTCGCGTACTCCTGCGCCGGCGTCGGCGCGAGCGCGACCGGGTCCGCCTGATACCAGCCGAGGTAGCCGAAGTAGAGCTCGCGCACGGCCTGCGGGACGGAGCCGTAGAAGGCGCGCAGGTAGTCCTTCGGATCGGTGATCTCGTTGCCCTTCGCCGTCTTCACCGCCGTGAGCTCGTCGATCAGGTACTGCGGCATGGGGATGAGCAGCGGCAACTGCTCCATCGTGTAGCCCTTGTTCATGTGGCGCACGGACTGATCGTGCGTGTACTGGATGGCGTCGCGGAAACTGGTGAGCAGCTTCTGCACGTTGTCGTTGCCGCACAGCGGCGTGCCGTGACTCGGGAGCATGCACCATGAGTCGTACTGGCGCAGCTTGTCCACGCTCTTGAACCAGGTCGCGGGATTGCGGAAGCTCGTGCCCCGCAGGCTGTACAGGTTCGGGTACGACGGTCCCTGGATCACCTCCGCCGACTGCAGCATGCCCGCGGTTCCGGTGCCGCCGTTGAGCGAGTCGGGGATGAACACCGCCAGCTCGTCGTCGGTCTCGCTGGGAACGTAGATGATCTCCATGGCCACGCCGCCGGAGACGAGGGTCATCGAGTTGGTGAACGTGCGCGACGGCATAACGAAGTCGGACGCGCCTTCCTCGACGCTGTAGCCGATGCCGTTCGTCACCAGCCACCCCTCCGGCAGGAGGTTGCCGTACATGTACGCCGAGCGGGGATTGATGGCCGCGCCGACGACGGTGGCGGTGTTGTTGACGCCGTCGACGATCTTCACCTGCCCGATGACCGACACGCACGGCAGCGCGTCGGCGTTCAGCGGTGAGTCGCTGCCCGCGCTCGAGGCCTGCTCCTCGAGACAGGCCGGCATCGAGGCCTCGCGCAGGAACTCCTTCACCCCGCCGATGTGATCGATGTGGTTGTGCGTATAGATGATCGTGCGGATGGGCAGCTTGCCGTCCGGGAAGATCTTCTTCGCCCGGAACTCCTTGATCGCGTTCGCCACCGACTTGCGGTCGCCGAGGGTGTCGATGATGGTGATCTCGCCGGTGGGTCCGACGATGGCGATGGTGTTGGCGAGATTGAATCCCACCGCGCTGTAGGCCTTGTACTTCAGCCCCGCCGGCCGGTGCGCGGCCAGGCGCGGATCGGTCTGGATGTTCCAGATCTCCGCCGGATCGAACCAGTTCTTGTGCGCTTTGAGCAGCGGATTCGCGGGCGGGGCAGGCACAGTCTGCGCGAGCGCCGACACGGCCAGCAGCAGGCAGACGAGGAGACGGGACATGGACCCTCCTTCAGTCGATCAATTTGTAGGGGGAGCGGACCGAAGGAAGGATAGCAGGAGCGCCGTGCAGGTGGAGCGGCGGCCTTCAGGCCGCCGGCTCCGTTCGGCGGGCTGAAGCCCGCCGCTCCACTACTGCCGCACGATCCCGCTGTACGTCTCGGGGCGCCGGTCGCGGAAGAACTGCCACGTGTTGCGCACCTCGCGGATCTTGTCCAGGTCGAGGTCCGCCACCACCAGCGCGTCCTGGTCGCGCGGCGCGATGGCCACGATCTGCCCGCGCGGATCGCAGAAGTAGCTCTGCCCGTAGAACTCGCCGATGTTCCACGGCGCCTCGGTGCCCACGCGGTTGATCGCGCCGATGAAGTAGCCGTTCGCCACCGCGTGCGCGGGCTGCTCGAGCTTCCACAGATACTCGGAGAGACCGGCCACCGTTGCCGACGGATTGAACACGATCTCCGCGCCGGCCAGCCCGAGCTCGCGCGCTCCCTCGGGGAAGTGACGGTCGTAGCAGATGTACACGCCGACCTTCCCGTAGGCGGTGTCGAAGACCGGATAGCCGAGGTTGCCCGGGCGGAAGTAGAACTTCTCCCAGAAGCCCGGCGCCACGTGCGGGATGTGGTTCTTGCGGTACTTGCCGAGGTAGCGGCCGTCGGCGTCGATCACCGCGGCGGTGTTGTAGTAGATGCCGGTCGTCTCCTCTTCATACAGAGGGACGACGATGACCATGCTGTACTTCTTCGCATACTCCTGCATGAGCTGCGTGGTCGGGCCGTCGGGGATCTTCTCCACCGAGTCGTACCAGCGCGTGGACTGCTCGGCGCAGAAGTACGGGCCGGTGAAGATCTCCTGCATGCAGATCATCTGAACGCCCTGCTGGCCGGCCTGATCGATGAAGCCGAGGGTGCGCTCGACCTGTTTGTCGCGGATCGTCTCGAGGGGTTCGGACGTGTCCGCTGCGAGGGATGTCTGGATGAGACCGCACTTCACGATACGGGACATGGCGACTGGCTCCTTGGGTGGATGGTAGGCGCCATTATCTCCAACTTTCCCCCCGCTGGCCCGTATACCGATGAAATGGCTCTCAGCGGCTCCGTTCCGGCGGGCACGCGCGTCGGGCGTTACGAGATCGTCTCGTTGCTCCGGCGGGGCGGCATGGGCGAGGTTTACGCCGCCGAGGATTCGAGCCTCGGGCGCCGCGTGGCGCTGAAGATCCTGCCGCGGGCGCGTACGTCCGATCCCGAGCGGGTGGCGCGCTTCGTTCGCGAGGTCCGCGCGTCGTCGGCGCTCAACCATCCGTCGATCGTCTCCGTGCACGACGCGGGCTCCGACGGCGACGTGCACTTCCTGGCCATGGAGCTGATCGACGGCGTACCGCTGTCAGAGTGGATGCACAAGCGCCGCGGGACGTCCGCGCGCGTCGAAGTGATGGCGCAGGTCGCGGACGGACTGGCCAACGCGCACGACGCGGGAATCGTCCATCGCGATCTCAAGCCGGACAACATCATGGTCACCCGCGACGGCCACGCGAAGATCGTCGACTTCGGCATCGCCAAGCTGACCGAGCACGGGACCAGCACCGGCATCAGCACGCCCACCGCGCGCGTCGGAACGACGGCGTACATGTCGCCCGAGCAGATCGAAGGGAAAACCACCGACCGCCGCACCGACGTCTTCGCCCTCGGCATCGTCCTGTACGAGCTGCTGGCGGGAAAGCATCCGTTCTCGTCGGCGCAGTACGCGGACACGATCCACAACATCGTCCATCTCGAGCCGCCGCTGGAGCCCATTCCGCCGGATCTGCGGCGCGTCGTGAAGCGCTGTCTGGCGAAAGAGCCGGAGCGGCGCTACGACTCGCTGCGCGACGTCGCCCTCGATCTGCGCGAGGCCAGCGTCGATTCATCCGTACCGCGCCGTCGCTGGCCGCGGATCGCCGGATTGGCGGCGTTGCTGCTCGTCGCCGCCGCGGCGGCGGCGTGGTTCGTCGTCTCGAAGAAAGAAGCGGTCCTGCCTAGAGGCATGACCATGTCCCGTCTCACGAACAGCGGCAAGGTGACGACGGCCGCGGTGTCGCCGGACGGCAAGTATCTCGTCTACGCGGAGAGCGAGGGCTTGCGGGAGGCGCTGTACGTCAAGCAGATCGCGACCGGCACCGTCACGCGCATCGAGGAGCCCGCGCCGCTCAACTACTTCGACCTCGTGGTCTCGCACGACGGCAGCTATGCCTATTACGCGATGACGCTCCGCGCGGAGCCCAACATCGCGCACATCGAGCAGATCCCGCTCCTCGGCGGCCCCCCGCGTCGCATCGCCGCGGACACGGAATTCGGCTTCGCGCTTTCGCCCGACGGCATGCAGGTGATGTTTCGCCGCTTCAACGCCTTTCAGCGCGATCACGTGCTCACCATCGCAAACGTCGACGGCAGCGCCGAGCAGGTCCTCCTGCGACGCAGGCATCCGCAGTGGGTCGACTTCGCGACCTGGACTCCCGACGGCAAATCGATCCTCTTCGCGGCGGGCGACGTCAGCAGGAAGAAAACGCGGCTCCAGCGCATGTCGCTCGACAGTCGCCGCATTCACGAGATGCCCACGCCGCGCTTCTCGGGAGTGGGCTCGTACGCTCCGCTCCCCGACGACAGCGGCGCGCTGCTCACCGCGTTCGATACCGAGCAGCCGCCGCAGGTGTGGTTCGTTCCCGCCGGCAGCGAGTCCGGCCGCAAGATCACTTCGGAAGTCAGCGCGTACTACGGCGTCACGCCCACCGCCGACTCGAAGTCGTTCACGGCCGTGCGCGACACGACCGACTCGAACATCTACACCATCGAGCTCGAGAAACCGGACTCGCTCCGCGCGCTGACGTCGGGGATCGGCAATCGCATCGGCGGTGGCGCCGGCGGCGTGCGCTGGCTGAATGAGAATGAAGTGCTCTACAGCGCCCGGTCGCCGGAGGGCATCGGCACGGTGATGGCCGTCGGCGCGAACGGCGGACCGTCGCGGCGGCTCGTGCACAACATGCCGGTGTGGAACGTCTCGCCGACGCCGGATGGCAGACGCATCGTGTTCGTGTCCGATCACGCCGGCCCGGCCCAGATCTGGATCTCCGATCTCAACGGCGCGAACGCGGAGATGTTGACGTCCGGGGGCAGTGTCGGATGGCCGAGCGTGACGCCCGACGGCCAGTCGCTGGTCTATCTGTCGCAGGACACGACTCAGCTCGCGTGGCGCAAGCCGCTCGACGGCTTCGGCGAGGCCGAGGCGATCACGAACGTGCCGACCAGCCGCCCGATCGTCTCGCCGGATGGGAAGTGGCTGCTGTGCCGCCTCCGCTCGCAGGACAAAGGCACGCCCCTCTGGCGCACGGCGATCGTGCCGATGGAGGGCAGCGCGCCGCCGCGCTACTACGACGCGCCGCGATACGGCGGCTCCCCGACGATGCAGTGGATGCCGGACGGCCGCGCCTTCCTCTTCATCGACTGGGCAGACGGCGTGGCCAACCTCTGGCTCCAGAACATCGAAGGCGGCGAGCCCCGCCAGGTGACGTCGTTCGAATCGGGCGACATCTACGCGTTCGACGTTGCGCGCGACGGCAAGCGCGTGGCGCTCTCGCGAGGGCAGTCAACGCGCGATGCGGTGCTGATCAGGGACTGGCGGTAACGCGGAGCGTCTGGACTGCGGCAGCGCCGCTGCCGCTCTCCAGAGCGCGAGCGTAGCTCGCGCAGTCCAGACGTCAACCTGCGGTTGCCGTAGTTCGCAGCGCATCCACCTGAATCACCCGCATCCGCGTCGTCCCAATCAAAATCTCGTCGCCGGCCTGCAGATCGACAGCGGATTTGATCCGCCGCGTCCCGAGAAACGTCCCGTTCTTGCTGCCGAGGTCTTCGAGGGTGACGCGCCCACCGCTCACGACGATCCGCGCGTGATGCCGCGACACCTCGGCGCCGCGAACGACGATGTCATCGTGCGGATCGCGTCCGATGACGTTCGGGCCGGCGCGCAGCGGGATCTCATCGTCGCCCACGATCAGCGAGAAGCGCGTGCCCTCCTCGGACGCACCCGTCGCGACGAACGCGTAGCCCACGCGGTGCACGGTCTTGATCGCGGTCGCATCCGTCGCGGCGCGCAGCTCGGAGACCAGTCCGTGCAGGTTTCCCGGCTCGACGACGACGTCCGGCCACAGCGCGGCGTAGAGCGCGTCGCGCGTGACGGGATTCGGCCGCGCCTCGATGAGCAGCTCCAGCAGCCGGAACGCCTTCGGCGAGAGCGGCACCGTTTCGCCGTCGCGGCGCAGCTCGCGCGCTCGCTCGTCGAAGGTGAAGGCGCCGAAGCGGAAGGGCATCGCGCGCCGAGTTTCCCATAGTTTTCCGAGGTTTCCCGCAGGTCTCCAAGGCGTCCCGCGCGCGAGCCTGCGACATGCTCGCGACGCTGCTCTTCACCGCCGCCCTCTCCTCGCCGCAGGCGTTCGTCTGGTACGACCAGCTCCTCGCCGAAGGCGGCTACGGCCGCTTCCAGCACGAGCGCGCGGCGTTCCTCATCGAAGAGCGCGACGGCACGCTCACGCTCGAGCCGTGGCCGGCGTCCGGCCACCGTCACGCGACGTTCCAAGGCGCGATCCCGCCCCGCACCATCGCCATCGTGCACACCCACCCGGCCGACGCGCCCGAGCCCTCCGCGCGCGATCGCGCCGAAGCGCGCCGCCTCGGACTGCCGGTCATCGTGATCACGCCGCGGAGCGTGATGGCAACCCATCCCACCGGACCGCCGGCGTCCCGCCGGCTGAGCAGGGAGCGTCTCGCTCCCGG
>DATLOL010000028.1:0-27104 GCA_035536275.1 Thermoanaerobaculia bacterium | reverse complement strand
GACCCACTGAACACAGCTCTCGGCAGCCGCACGTGTTTCGAGTAGCGCTGCCGGCCGTGCCGGCCCGCCGGAGGCCTCATCGTCGTCCCTAGCGCGCGAAGCGCGTGCGGTTGTTCGCGATCTGCTGGATCTCCGCCGCGGTCAGGGGGAGCTTCGTCCGGAAAATCTCCCAGCCCTTTCCGATGCTGCCGCCGGGTGCGCTGAGGTCGGAGCCGTAGAGCACCCGTCCGAGGCCCACCTCCCGGAAGCGCTGGGCCACGAGCGCGGCGTCGGCCTCGGTGATCTCGTCCGTGACGTTCGACGACACGTCGAAGTAGACGTGGGTCATGCGCGGGTCCTTGCGCGCGACGGCGCGCCTGCGACACCACCTTCTCGAGGACGATCCGCGCATCCTCGGCGCCGTAGTTGGTGCCGCCGCGTGCGCGCATGTGCACCAGGACCGGCGCCCCGCGTCGCTGCGCGAGCGTGAACACCTCCTGGATTCGCGCGAGATGGGCGGCGTCGCGCAGGGTAATGCCGGCATTGCCGAGGTGGAGCTTGATGCCGGTCATGTTCGGGAGGCCGAGGCATCGCTCCAGCTCTTCCAGCGCGACGGGGCGCAGCGGATTGGAGCTGCAGAAGCCGATCAGGCGCGGGGCGTTCTTCGTCACCTCCGCGGAAGTCCAGTCGTTCTGTTCGCGGGTGAGCCGGTCCGGATCGGTGAGGTTCTTGCGCTCGTCGGCGAAGCTGTAGCCGACCGAGAGCACGACCGCGCGATCGATTCCGGCCGCGTCCAGCTCCCTGACCAGCGCGGCGCCGTCGCGTTCCGGCATCTGCACGATGGGCGCGAAGGCGGCGTTCACGAGATGCTGGTGATAGTCGACGACCGTCGCGGCACGCGGCGGCGTCGCCTAGGCGGCGAGCAGCGCTGCGATCGCAAGGGCGAGAGATCTTCATTCCATACGCTATGCGTGCAGCGCACCAAAGCTGCGTCACACAGATCCATCGGTAGGGAACAGGTCCTCTGGCGACACTCCTAGTCGATGGCCCTTCGTCTCGTCGTCCTGATCGCGCTCCTGATCCCCTGCCGGGCGGCGTTCGCGTGGGGGACGACGGCGCACCGCGTCGTCGCGCGCATCGCGGCGGCCGATCTTCCGCCGGACGTGAACGCCGGCATCAAGACCCTGCTGGGCAACGACACGCTGGTCACGGTTTCGACCATGCCCGACACCTGGGGCAGCAGCCGGCCCGAGTCGCGGATCTGGCACTTCGTCGACATCCCGCTCCGGGAGAAAGCGTACTCGCGCTCGCGCGACTGTAAGAACGAGTGTCTGGTCGGCGCGCTGCAGCGGTTCGGGTACGTCCTCGGCGCCCGGAGCGAGCCCGACGAGGACCGCCGCGAGGCGCTGATCTACCTCGTGCATCTCGTCGCCGATGCGCACCAGCCGCTGCACACCGCCGACAACGGCGACCGCGCCGCGAACATGCTGAAGATCCGCTACCGGAACGTCGACTCGAACCTGCACAGCTACTGGGACACGACCGTCATCCAGTCGCGCGGCGAATCCGAGGATCGATATGCGCAGCGGCTGATCGCGGAGGCGAAAAGGCGCGACGCGGCACAACTGCAGAAGGGGACGTTCGAGAGCTGGGTCAACGAGTCGCACGCGCTCGCGGGCACGGTCTACAAGATCCCGGCGTCGAAGACGCTCGACGCGTCGTACGAGACGTGGAGCCGGAAAGCCGCGGACGAGCAGCTCATCAAAGCCGGACTGCGGCTGCGTGGACTGCTGGTGAAGTACTTCTCGGGGTACGGGCGATGAGGCGGCGGATTGCGATCGCGCTGTGGATCGTGGCCGCACCCGCCGCGCTGGCCTGCACGCCGCAAATGAAGCTCGCGCAGGTCGTCGAGCATGCCTCGAAGGCGTACGAGACCAACCCGCGCAGCACCATTCACCAGTGCTTCCTCCCGTTCATGGCCCGGATCGAAGAGGAGGAGTCCCTGGCGGTGCGGGAGACTTTTCTCCATCTCGTCGTCACGAAGACGACGATGCGTCCGCCGCATCCGCACAACCTGAACCTGATCATCGAAGCGGGAGACGCGTATCTGGCCGTGGTGTCGAATGTCGAGTCGCCGCAGCCGGCGCGCGTCGCGGGCGTGCTCACGCGGTGGGGCAAGGCCCTGTTGTTCGCGAACCGCAAACAGGCCTTGCTGACCGTGCATCGCAACTACGCGCGCATGACCTCGGAGAACCCCGCCTTGCTGAACGTGGAGCTCGCGCGCATGTGGCTGGCCGTGCTGCGTTGCAGTTCGGACAACCCGGGTTGCCGCACGCAGCCGGAGTTCGAGTGCGGCTTCCGGCTGGAGTGCGGGGCCGACGACGTGGTCGTGGCGTACCTGCGCGAGAACCCCGGCAGCAAAAGGTCGTGGGACGACTTCCTCCAGCGCCTCAACACGTCCGTCGCGAACGGGCAGGCCGCACTGCGAAGCACGCGCGACGACGTCCAGTCCGTGCTCGACCAGGTCTCGCCATGAACGTGCGCGCAGCGGCAGGCGTCGTGTTGCTCGTCGTGGCCGCGACGGCGGCCTTCGCCCACGACACGGCGGACGCGGTCGTGTTCACGCTCGTCGACGCGCAGATGGAAACGATCCGCGATCCGCTCACCGCCGACGTCCGGTTCCAGGCCACACCGGAGTCGGACCTGATCTACAGGATCTCGCCACGCGTGCCGGGCCCGCTCACGCGGGGACGGGACATCGTCGAAGCAACGGCGTTCACGGACTTCGGGGATGACCGCCAGGCGAACGTGGGCATCGAGCTGCCGCCGATGGTGCGTGAGCGATGGTCGCCAACGACGCTCTTTTACCTCAGCAAAGAGATCCGCGTGCCCGTGGCGATCTCCTATGCCGTCCGCGCGGAGCCGGTCCGCACGATCGAGGCCTTTCACATCTCCGTCACCCCGCGCGCGCCCTTTCTCGGCATCGTGCTCGGCGGTGTCCTCGGCGTCCTGGCGACGCTGCTGTTCCTCTTCCTCCTGGGACTTCGCGACGATCACAAGAAGGTCCTGACGAAGGACTACCTCATCCGCGGCCTGGCGCGCTTCGCCCTCGGCGTCATCGTCACGCTGCTGGTGGTGTTCCTTCTGCTCTACGCGCCGAAGCAGATCGACAATCTGCCCATCAAGGCGGACGTGAAGGACTGGGTGGGCGGCTTCATCGTCGGACTGTTCTCGCAGTTCCTGGCGGAGTGGTTCGCGAAGAAGCTCAGGCCGGAGGAGCCTGCAGCCCAGCCGCAACCCACGCCGTAGTCCCGCCGGTGACGTTGTACAGACTGGTGAAGCCGGCGCGCTCGAGGATGCTGGTACCGATCGACGAGCGATAGCCGCCCGCGCAGATCACGGCCATCGGCCGCGACGGGTCGAGCTCCCCCGTCCGCTGCGGCAGCTCGTGCAGCGGTACGTTGACCGCGCGCGGCGCGCGTCCGCTGCGATACTCGCCGTCGCGGCGGACGTCGACGAGCTGCAGTCGCGGATCGTCGTCGAGCATCTGCTGCAGCGTATGCACGGAGATCTGCGGTACGGCCGCGCTCTGCAGTCCGGATTCGCGCCACGCCGCCATGCCGCCGCGGACGTAGGCGTGTGCGTTCTCGAGGCCGACGCGGGCGAGACGCATCGACGCTTCCTCGACACGATCGTCGCCGTCGGTGACCAGCACGACGTCCCATTCGGGCTGCACGAACGTGCCCGCCCACGAGGCGTACTGCCCTTCCAGTCCGATGTTCAGCGAGCCGGGGACGTGGGCCTGGCCGAAATCGGCCGCGCGGCGGACGTCGAGCACGACCGCACCTTCGCCGACCGCGCGGGCGACATCCGCCGGCGCGAGCGGCGTCGCGGACGTCCGCAGCGGTGCGGCGCCGCGGCGGTTGATCCCCGCATCACGCGCAAAGTACGACGGCGCCTCGACCATGTCCGTGGTCATCATCGCCACGAAGTCTTCCTTCGCCATCGGCTGCAGCGCGTAGTTGACCTGGCGCTGCACGCCGATCGTGGACGACGTCTCCTTCGACATGTTCCGCCCGCACAACGAGCCCGCACCGTGCGCAGGCCAGACCTCGACGTCGTCGGGGAGTCGTAGCAGCTCGCCGTGCAGCGACTCGTACAGCATCGCCGCCATCTGCTCGCTGCTGAAGCCCGCGCCGCCGGCGAGATCGGGGCGGCCGACGTCGCCGATGAACAGCGTGTCGCCGGTCAGCACTTTCAGCGGTTGCCCGTCGCGCTCGACCAGCACGGAGATGCTCTCCGGCGTGTGTCCCGGCGTGGCGATGATGCGCAGAATGAGATCGCCGAGGGGGAGGACGTCGCCGCCGCGCACGGGGTGGTGCGGAAACTCCGCCCGCGCCTCGGAGGAAATAACGATCGTCGCGCCGGTGCGCTCGGCCAGCTCGCGGTGGCCGCTGACGAAGTCCGCGTGCAGGTGCGTCTCGAGGACGTAGCGGATGCGCAGCCCGTGCTCGTTCGCGAGAGCGATGTACTCGTCGACGTCACGGCGCGGATCGACGACCGCGGCCTCGCCGTTCGAGCCGATCAGATACGACGCCTGCGCGAGACAGCCGAGGTAGAGCTGTTTGAAGAGCATCGCGGTCAGTGTACTCGGCACTCAATTACATCGGGTCGTGCTCATGCGCCGGCCGCCCGCGTCGAGGGCGTTGTCGATCTGGTAGCGGCGCACACCGCTCCGCGGCGCGGACATGAACTCCTCCAGCCACTGCCGCATCGAGAACGACGTGGCCGACGTGGAGATCGTCACGGCGTAGAACGGATCGTCGGCGTACGACCCCTCGTGCTGGCCGCAGGACGGCATCCAGACGAAGAACGTTGGCAGCGGACCGGTGGTCTTGTCGACGCCGCGCGCGAGCTCGGATCGCGTCCAAGCGGACGTCAGCAGCGTCTGGACCTGCTTCTCGATGCGCGCGCGGAACTCCGGGACGTTGAAGCGCGGCTCGCAGGGCTGGGCGTCGGGACAGTACGAGTAGCTCGCGGCGTTCCCCCAGCGCACCCAGTGTCCGTTCGGTGCGTCCAGATGCTCGCGATTGGGATCGGTGAAGTCCTGCCGGACCATGAACGGCGTGCTTGCGGACGGGATCGGGACGATGAATGCCTTCGAGCTCGCGGAGCGGGCCTTTCGTCGACGAGCCCATGAAGCCGCGCTCGTCGGGTTGCACGTAAAAGAACGCGCAGCGCCCGCCGCTGCAGGAGTCGCCGCCGGTCATGGAGAAGAGCCACTGGTTGGACTCGATCGGATCGCCGCGGCGGATGCCGTTGCCGCAACCCTGCGCGTTCGTGCAGATGGCCTTGTCGACATAGATCAGCGGGCGCGTCCCGTCGGTGCAGCGCACGTCCTCGTTCTCGAGGAACACGCGCGTGAACGGGAGGATGTCGTTGCCCTTGGGGATCTGGTCGGCGTTCGGCTGCGGCACCTCGTTCGGAAAGAAGACGCAGCGCAGCGTGTCCTTCCAGTACGGGTCGGCACAACTGTTCGCCGGCGCGGCGGACACACGCATGGCGAGGAGAAGCAGGATCGCCGGGACGACTCTCATGACCTTTACTTTAGCGCGACCGGACTATCATCTCCTTATGCGCTTCGCGCTTCTGCTGTTGGCGGCCCTCTCGGCGAGTGCCGACGAGTTCGATGCGCATCGACTCGCGGTGCTCGATCAGTTTCTGCGCGAGCTGCCCGCATCGGCCCGCGAGGGCGGTGTCTTCGTCCGTGCCACCGAGGAATGCACGAGCGATCCGCGCCGCCACAAGGGATGCATCGATCTCAGCGAAGACGTGATGACCGCGCTGCTCCGCCGCGGACACGACGTCTCACGCGTGCCCGAGGGAAGCCGCTACTACATCTACGGCCATCCGTCCGAGCATCGCGGCAAGTGGGATGCGCCGCCGCCGGACTGGCTCTATCTGCCAATGTATACGCCGGGTGCGGCGAGACGCACCTACTGCGACGTGCGCGTCATAAACTCGTTCCTCGGTGCCGACGTTGTCCACATCAACGGCCACTGCCTCTCGCGCGACGGGGACTTCCTCGTCAGCGGCGACTTTCGCGTGAAGCGGGTCGACGGCGGGATGAGCGTCGAACGATTCGAGCCGCCGCCGGGCTGCATCCTCCCCGTACCGCCTCCGCCCTGACCCGCCCGGTGCCCGCGGGTGTAAGCTGCGCACACTCGGGCTCAACTCGCGTTCGGAGGCATTCATGCGGATTCGGATGGCGGTATCGGTCCTCGTTCTCCTCGCCTTCTCCTCTGTTCTCTTCGCGCAGTCCATCGCCACGGCCACGCTTTCCGGCAACGCGACCACCGACGGGCAGCCGATGCCCGGCGTCACGGTCACGGTCACATCGCCGCAACTGCAGGGCTCGCGGACCGCCACGACCACGGTGTCGGGCGACTACCTGCTGCCGCTGCTTCCACCGGGCGACTACACGGTGACGTTCGACCTCGACGGATTTCAGAGGGTGACGCGCCGGGCCACGCTCGCCGCCGCGCGCACCGAGCGCGTCGACGCCGAGCTCAGACCGGCCGCGCTGGCCGAGGCGATCACCGTCACCGCGGACACGCCGGTCACGGCGGCGGTCGAGTCGACGCAGGTGAGCACGAACTTCCGCCAGAACTTCATCGACCAGCTCCCGGTCGGCCGCACCATCAACGCCGTGACGCTGCTCGCGCCGGGCGTGAACAGCAACGGCCCGGGCGGCAACATCATCATCTCCGGCGCGATGTCGTTCGACAGCGTGTACCTCGTCAACGGCGCGGTCGTGAACGAGAACCTGCGCGGCCAGCCGCACCAGCTCTTCATCGAGGACGCGATCCAGGAGACGACCGTGCTGACCGGCGGCATCAGCGCCGAGTACGGTCACTTCACGGGCGGCGTCGTGAGCACGATCACGAAGTCGGGCGGCAACGACTTCTCGGGCAGCTTCCGCTCCTCGCTGACCAACGAGTCGTGGGCCACGCGCTCGCCGCTGACGGTCGATCAGGAAGACAAGATCAACTACATCTATGAAGGCACCCTCGGCGGTCCGATCCTGCGCGACCGGCTGTGGTTCTTCGGCGCGGGCCGCTACGCGGAGACGGAGGACATTCGCCAGACCGTGCCCGGCCTGGCGCGGCAGGGCGATCAGGACGCGAACGGCAACCCCATCCCGGTCGGTACGCCGCTCACGCCGTTCACCTACCCGCACGGCACCGAGCAGCTCCGCATGGAAGGCAAGCTCACCGCGGCGATCACGAACCGGCACCAGCTCGTCGGCTCCTACCTCGACAACGACGAGAGCGAGTTCAATCAGACCGGCCAGACGATCATGGACCTCGACAGCCTGGTCGCCGAGCGCCAGACGCCGCACACGTTCATGGTCGCGAACTACTCAGGCACGCTGTCGAACAACCTCTTCGTCGAGGCGCAGTACTCGAAGAAGGACTTCAAGTTCGTCGGCTCCGGCTCGACGCACTACGACATCATCAAAGGGACGCTGATCACCGACCGCGCGCGCGAGAATCGCTACTGGTCGCCGACCTTCCGCGCGACACCCGAGGGCGAGGAGCGCGACATCCGCGTGTGGGCGGCCAAGGGCACGTACTTCCTCCCCACCAAGACCCTCGGCAGCCACGACATCCGCCTCGGCTACGAGGACTTCAACGAAATCCGGGCCGTGAACAACTACCAGAACGGCAGCGACTATCGCATCAGCGTTGCGAGCACGATCGTGCGCGGGACGCAGATCTTCCCGCGCATGGCCGGCGGCGCGACCGGCACGCTCACGCGCATCTCCTGGCTGCCGATCTTCGTGCTCAGCAACGGCTCCGACTACACGACGCGCTCGGTGTTCCTGCAGGACCGCTGGACGCTGAATCCGCACTGGACGTTCAACGCTGGCGCGCGCTGGGACAAGAACGACGCGATCAGCGGCGACGGGACGATGCAGATCGCCGACGACTCCGCGATCAGCCCGCGTCTGGGTTTGCACTACGACCTCTTCGGCAACGGACGGCTGGTGCTGAACGCGAACTACGGACACTACGTCGGACGCCTGTCCGAGGGAGCGGCGAACGATGCGGATCCCGCGGGACGCAATGCGTCGCTGCAGTGGAACTACCGCGGTCCGAACATCAACAACGACGTGAACGCGCCGACGGCGTCGCTCATCCCCACGGACCAGGCCATCAAGATGGTCATGGATTGGTTCTTCGCGAACGGCGGCACGGCCATGCGTCCGTTCCGCACGACGCCGTCCGTGCCGGGCGTGGAGAGCATCCTCGACCTGAACGGCCTCGAGTCGCCGATGGTGCGCGAGTACACGGTCGGCGCGGCGGCGACGCTGGGCACGCGCGGCTACGTGCGCGCGGACGTCATCGTGCGCGACTGGGAGAACTTCTACACCTCCTTCCGCAACACCGGCACGGGCAAGGTCACAGATCCCCGCACGGCCACGCAGTACGACCTTTCCATCATCCGCAGCAACAGCGACATCTACGATCGCGACTACACCGCCGTGCAGACGCAGTTCGACTACCGCGTCCTGCAGCGCATGCGCGTCGGCGGCACGTACACATGGTCGCGCCTGACCGGCAACGTGACCGGCGAGGACAGCGGGAGCGGTCCGCTGGTCGGCGTCGCGGGCGAGTATCCGGAGTACCGCGAAGCGGAATGGAATCATCCGACCGGCTACCTCACCGGCGACCAGCGCCACCGCGCGCGGCTCTGGGCGTCGTATGACCAGCCCACGCCGTTCGGCGACTTCAACATCTCGCTCCTCGAGAACTTCGACTCCGGCACGCGCTCGTCGTTCGACATGTCCATCGATCCGCGTCCGTACGTGACCAACCCCGGCTACCTCACCCCGCCGGCCACGGTCGACTATTTCCTCGGCGGCCGCGGCACGATCACGCACGAGAACATCACCCGCACCGACCTCTCCATCAACTACATGCTCCGCCTCGGCACCGTCCAGCTCTTCGTGCAGCCGGAAGTGCTGAACCTCTTCAACGAACAGGGCGTCGAGGTCGTGGACGAGGAGATCCTGACCGCCGTCGACTGCGCGCCGCAGACGACCGGCAACCTCTCCGCGCCCTGCCCGGTGAAGGGACTGCAGCCGTTCAACCCCTTCACGACCAAGCCCGAGGAGGGCGTGCACTACATCAAGGGCCCGAACTTCGGCAAACCGGACAGCGAAGGCGACTACCAGACGCCGCGCACGTTCCGGGTGTCGGTGGGTTTGCGGTTCTAGCTTTCAGTTGACACGTCGCGTTAGTTAACCGTATGGTTAATTAACCCGATGGTGAACGACGTCGACGCACTCAGCTCCACGTTTGCCGCGCTGGCCGATCCCACGCGCCGCGCGATCCTGGCGCGCCTGGCCCGCGGCGAGTGCTCCGTGAGCGAGCTGTCCCGCCCTTTCGACATGAGTCTTCCCGCCATCTCCAAGCACCTCAAGGTGCTGGAGAACGCGGGGCTCATCGCGCGCAGTCGCGACGCGCAGTGGCGTCCCTGCCGCATCGAAGGCGAGGCGCTGCGAGAGGCGGCCGTCTGGCTCGAGAACTACCGAGAATTCTGGGAGCAGAGCTTCGATCGGCTCGACGACTACCTGCACCGGGTTCAAAGCAAGGAGAGGAAGAAGAAAGATGCAAAACGCAGCAAATGAGATCGCGGCGACGCGCACGTTCGACGCGCCGCGGGCGCTCGTGTTCGAGATGTGGACCCGCGCCGGGCACCTCGCGAACTGCTGGGGCCCGAGCGGCTTCACGCTCACGACGAGCGAGTTCGACTTCCGCGAAGGCGGCGCGTGGCGCTTCGTCATGCACGGGCCGGACGGCACGGACTACAAGAACGAGATCGTCTTCCGCACGATCGACGCACCGAACCGCATCGCCTACTCGCATACGAACGGACCGCTCTTCGACGCCGAGGCGACGTTCGAAGAGCGGGACGGGAATACCGACGTGACCGTGCGGATGACGTTCGCCACCGCGGAGCTGCGCGACCGCGTCATGCGCACGTCCAACGCCGAAGAGGGGCTGCGCCAGACGCTGGACCGCCTCGGCGCACAGGTCGACGAGGCGTTCACCATCTCGCGCACGTTCGACGCGCCGCGCGAGCTCGTGTTCCGGGCCTGGACCGACGTCGAGCACCTGAAGCAGTGGTGGGGGCCGAAGGGGTTCGAGGTCCGCCACTGCACGCTGGACCTGCGCCCGGGCGGCACGATGCATTACGACATGCGCGGACCGAATGACATGGTGATGTGGGGACGCTGGACGTTCCGCGAGGTCACGCCGCCGGAGCGACTCGTATTCGTCACGTCGTTCTCCGATGAGCACGGCGGTGTGACTCGTGCACCCTTTTTCGACGGAGGCTGGCCGCTGGAAGTGCTGTCCGCGATCCTGTTCGAAGAGCACGACGGAAAGACGACACTGAAGATGATCGGCCTGCCGATCAACGCCACGGATGCGGAGCGGGCCACGTTCAAGAGCGCGCACGCGTCGATGCAGGGCGGCTGGACCGGCACGCTCGATCAACTCACCGCCTACCTGGAGAAGCAGTCATGACCATGACCAACTGGGCTCCGAAGATCCTCGGCGTGATGCGCATCATCATCGGAATCATGTTCGCCTGCCATGGAGCGCAGAAGCTGTTCGGCGCTTTCGGCGGGATTCCGGCCGGCATAACCCCGCCAGCGTGGATCCTGTACGGCGCGGGCTCGATCGAGTTCTTCGGCGGCACGCTGATCGCCCTCGGCCTGTTCACGCGTCCGGTCGCGTTTCTGTGCAGCGGCACGATGGCGGTCGCGTACTTTTACGGCCACGCGCGCCACGGCCAGTTCCCGGCCGCAATTTTCCCGAAGGTGAACCAGGGCGAGCTGGCGGTGATCTACTGCTGGGTGTTCCTGTACATCGCCGCGGCGGGACCGGGCGCGTTCGCGCTCGACAATCTCTTCTTCCGCCGCGCCGCGCGCACGAACTGATCGTCGAAGCGGCGCGCGAACGGCACGACCACGTGCTTCGCGCGCCACTGTTCGGTCTCGAGCATGACGTTGAACCCGGCGGCGGTGACGATCTTCGCCGCCGCCGGAAAGAGCGTCGACGCGGGCCAGACATCGGCGCGTGAGACGACCTCGAGCCGCTTCGGTTTCCCGAGTGCTTTCGCGAGCTCCACGAGCTCGCGCACCTCGTCGTCGGGCCCTGAGTGCACGACCAGCCAGTAGTCGTCTTCCGCGACCGCGTCGACTTCGGGGACGCGCAGATCGAGCGGGACGACGTTCCCCAACGGCGCGTGCGTCAGCTCCTCGACGACGTACGTCGTCCCGATGCGCGGAAGCTCGAACGGCACTGCCGCGCGATACGCATCCCAGCGCAGCAGCCGGGCGACGTAGTCGACCGGCACGTCGAGGCCGCACAGCTCGCCCTGGATCCCACCCGGAAACGTGTCGGCGATGATCCGTTCCGGCTTCAGGTCGCGCAGCCACGCGCGATGCGCGGCGACGTCGCCGTCGAGCCCGCGCGGGACGCGAACGAAGGATTTGCAGACGCGATCCGCGTACGGCGACGCCGTGGCGATGACGGCGTCGCGGAGCTCGAGCTTCTCGATCACGCGCATCCCGCGCGCGAGATGTCCGAGCCCGCCGCCGACGGCGTAGTAGACGATCATCGCCCGCGGGAGAGGATCTCGGCGATGAGGATCGCGCGCTCCTGCGGCGGGATGGCGTCGAAGAGGAGCACGCCGTACGCGCCCGACGCAGACGTCGCCGGGATCTCGAACTGTTTCTGTCCGGCCGCGTTCTCGACCTCGATCTTCGAGTTGGCGAAGCGCACGTTGCCGAGCTCTTTCTCGCCCGGCCCGAAGACTTTCACGCGTCCGCCCTCGCGCACCTTCAGCTCGTACGGGTTCTTGTTCTCCTCGTTGTCGCTGATCTTGATCTTCTCCGGCGTGACCTTCACCTTCCAGCGCAGGCGGCCGTCGGCGGTGCGCAGCTTGAAGCCGCCGTCGTCGCCCGGCTTGACCTCCCACGCCACCGGCCCGCCGGCGACGGAGTACTTGCGCTTGCCGCTGTCGCGGATCTCGCCGCGGAGGGTCTGGCCGGCGAAGGCGATGTCGATGTTGTCGCCGTCGAGAGTCACCGCCGGGACCTGCATCGACGGCGCGGCGGCGGTTGAAGCGGCGACAGGAGCAGCGGACACCGGTGCCGGTGCGGGCGCGGTCTCCTCGACGCTCTCGCGCTCACACGCGATGAGGGAAAGTGCGACGATCAGTGCGATCGGCAGACGCATTCGAAACCTCCTCGAAGATCCGTTGGTAACTCTGGGACTCGCGACGCGCGTCGCAGTGGAGCCGCGCCACCTCGGCCGCGTGCGCGCCCATGCGCTGCAGCGTGGCGTCATCGGCATCGGCGGCGCGGGCGATGGCCTCGCGGCAGGAGTGCTCATCGCCCGGAGTGAAGAGAAACGCGTTCTCGCCATCGGCGAGCAGATCGCGCATGCCGCCCGTGCTCGACGCGAGGAGCGGACGGCCGAGGGCGGCGGCCTCGATCAGCACGTTCGGAAAACCGTCGTAGTGCGACGGCAGCACGACCAGATCCGCGGCCAGGTAGTACGGGATGAGGTCGAGACGATCCATCGGCGCGAGCAGCGTGTGCTCGGCGTCGAGCGCCTCTTCCAGCTCCCCGACGAGCAGCAGGTGAAATCGATCGGCGTCGTGCTGCAGCGCATTCGTGAAGAAGCTCACGCCTTTCTTGCGCTTCAGATGTCCGAACAATCCGAGAACGCGGCGATCGGTGCGCGTGCGGAATTCACGGGCGCGCGCACGATCGGCATCGGTCGGTTCCCACAGATCGAAATCGATTCCGTTCGGCACGACCCGCGTCCGCACCTCGGGATGCAGCGTTGCAACCTTCTCCGCCTGAGCCGTCGTCACCGTGCACACAGTTGCCGACCGGCGCAGCGAGTCGTCGAGCATCGGCCGGCGGCGCGGGTCGAACAGTCCGGCGTCGAGCTCGTTCCCGCGGATGAGCGTGATCAGCGGCAACTGCATCCACGCGGCGAAGGCCGGTGCGCAGAGCAGCGGCATGAACCCGCCGAAGGCGACGACGTGCGTGTTCCGGTCGCGTGGGAGCCGGTTCCAGAGGAGATTGATCGTGTGCGCCGCATCCGCGTCGGGCGCCACGCGGGTCAATGATCCGAACGACGTCGCGTGCTCCGACATGGCCACGGCGCGGCGATCGAAGTACACGACGTCGAGCGTGGCGCCGGCGCGCGCGAGACCGCGCACGATGCGGTCGCACGACTCGCTCATGCCTCCGCGATCGGGCGGGTAGTTCTCGGTGAGGAAGAGCAGTCTCATCTCAGCTCGCGTCGAACCCGCCCGGCTCGGTCTCATCCTCGGACACGTTCCGCGTCGAGCTGCTGAACGAGCTGCGGTCGTGCCGCGAGAAGCCGGACGCGGGCTCGTAGCCGGTGTCGGCGTAGTAGGAGCTGCGATAGCCGGCCGCCCACGTGTCGTCGTACTCCCCTTCCTGCTGCTGTTGCTGATCGGGATTCGTGGCCGCGCAGTCGTGGCAGGTCGAGAATCCCGACTGCGGGGCGAGGTGCAGCGTGCACATCGTCCGTCCGCAGTTCGAGCACGGGGTCATGCCCGGGTTCTCACAGTTGGCGAGAGTGAGGAATCCCTTCCGTCCTTCGCAGGTCATGCGCTCTCCTTCGCCGGCCGGGCGGTGCGGTACACCTGCGCGACGAGGTCCAGCAGCGCCCGCGGATCGATCGGATCGAGCGAGGCCGTGATCACCTCGCGCTCGAGCTTCACCACGTGCCGCTTGTCGTCGGACGAGATCTCGCCCTGCGTCTCGCCGAGCGCGTACGTCTTCTTGCGCATGGCGACGGACACGTCGATCTCCGACTTCTTCTTGTACTTGGTCTTCGTCTTGGTCTTGCCGCGCGCGTTGCGCTTGGTCTTCTTGCGCTCGCGGATCTTGTCCTCGACCTTCCACGACAGCTTGGTCCCGTCGACGAGCATGCCGCCGAACGACATCCACGGATCGACGTAGGTCGTGTCGACGACGCGGTGATACGCACCGTGCTTGAACGGAGCACCCTCGCCGGTCTTTTTCGCGTCGGTCGTTGGACTGGTGAGATCGACCACCAGGTGCACGGGCTGATCGGGAGCGAAGTCGTCCCGCAGAACGGTCAGCACGGGGATCGTGAACTGGCGGAAGTTGTTCGACACGTCGATGCCGCTCGTCCAACGCCACATGAAGAAGGAGCCGAGCATCACCAGCGCGATCGCTGAGACGACGATGATCCCGGTGAGAGTCCAGGGCTTCGCGAAAAAGAAGATGGCCGCGATCAGCACGACCAGGGCGATGCCGAACGTGCAGCCGAGCTTCGTGCGCACTTTGTCGGCCGTCGAGTCGCACGCGGCCAGCGGCCGCAGGAATTCGAGCAATGGCCCGATGGGGCGATTCATCTCCAGCCGCTTCTCCCGCAGGATGCGTTTCTGCTCAGCGGTGAGGGACCGATACGTCTTCAACACATTCACGAGCCGCCACTCCTTTCGACATCAACCGCGCGTAGGCGCGGCGAAGCGCCTCCGTCGAGCGCTCCCAGGTGAACCGCTCTTCGATCGTCTGCCGCGCGTTCGCGCCGAGGACGCGTGTGCGTTCCGGCTGCTCGAGCAGAATGCGGATCGCGCGCGCCAGCTCCGCGGGCCGCTCGGGGTGGACCAGCCATCCGTTCTCGCGATCGAGAATGAGCTCGCGCACGGGCGGGACGTCGGATGCGATCACGGCCACGCCCGAGGCCATCGACTCCAGGATCTTCAGCGGCGCGCATCCCTGCACGACGTTGCGCTCGCAGTCGGTCAGCGGCGCGAGCGAGATCAGCGCGTGCTGGCGCCAGCGCGCGAGCTCCGGCTCTTCCAGCTCGTACTTCCAGAGGATGCGATCCGCGACGCCGAGGCGCTCGGCGAGACGCCCGTACGCACGCCATGCGCTGGAATCGCGCGAGGCGCAGAGCACCAGCCGCAGCTCTTCGAAGTCCCGCAGGCGCGCGAAGGCTCGCAACAGCGTATCGATGCCCTGCCACGACTGCGCGGCGCCGAAGTAGAGGAGATATTGCGACGGCGCATCGTGCGGGCGCTCTGCCGGCTCGTCGAGATCCGCGCCGTTCGGGATGACTTCGATTTTGTCCGCGTCGACGCCGAGCTGTTCGAGCAGGCCTGCCGTCGTTCGCGACGGAGTGATGATCAGATCCGCCTCCGCGCAGCAGTCGAGCTCCATCCGCCGGATCTTCTGCAGCGTCGCCGGGCCGAGGTCGGGAAAGAGCGACGGGAGCTCGATCGACGGCAGCGCGTTGACTTCGTACACGCTCGCGTAGTCGTGCGGCTGCAGCACGATCGCCGCGCCGGACCAGGGATCGCGAAAATGCGCGATCCGCGGATTCATTCGCGCCGCGTGATGGCGTAGCCACGCGCCGAAGCGCAGCGCGCGATCGAGATAGTTCGGGAGGTCTTCGCGGAAGCGGCGGACCTCGATCGCGCCTTCGATCTGGTGCGCGGGCAGCGACGAGTCGCCGAGGACGAAGAGCGTGCCGCCGCCGAAGGAGTCGAACAGCGTGCGGGCGAAGCGATCGATGTGGATCGCCGCCCCTTTCCGCGACGGAAAGCGGTCAAACGCTGCATAGATGGTTGCGGTGCGGATGGCTGGTGATGGTAGCGCACGTTGGGTGGCGGCGTGTCATCGGGGCTGATGTGTCGCGAGGCTCATTCCTCGTGCCCCACCCGCCCAGGTCCCTCGACTACGCTGCGCTCCGGTGTCATCCCGTGCCGCGAAGACGGCACGGGATCACCTGCTGAAACGACGTGCGCGCTCCGTAGGCAGGGGATTCCGAGCCGCCGGAGCGCAGCGGAGGACGGTCGAGGAATCCCCTGCTGGAACGAAACGCACGCTCCCTCGGCAGGGGGTCCCTCGACTGCGCTCGGGATGACACATCACCACACCGGGACGCCCCGTGTCATAGCGCAGCGGAGGACGGTCGAGGAATCCCCTGCTGGAACGAAACGCACGCTCCGCCGGCAGGGGGTCCCTCGACTACGCTCGGAATGACACATCGGACACGTGGCGTCAACCGAAGCTCGGCCGCGGCGCGCGCTTGAGCAGATCGGGCACGCCCGGCGAGCAACAGGCGCGCTCGAGCTCCGCATGGTCGCGCGACATCTGCGGATCGCTGCGCAGCGCGTGAAGCGTGGCGTCGAAGACCTCCGCGTGCGCGGCGGGGCGGGTGAGCCGGTAGTGCATCCATTTGCCGTCGCGGCGCGCAGCGACGAGACCGGCGTTGCGAAGCACGCCGAGGTGGCGGGAGATCTTCGGCTGGGGCTCGCCGAGGACTTCGACGAAAAAACAGACGCAGACTTCGCCTCCGGCGACGAGGTTGAGCAGGCGGAGGCGGGTGCGGTCGGCGAGGGCGAGGAACAAGGCTTCGAGCGACATATTCGGTTCGATGGATATTATACGCCGCGTTGCGGAAATCCGAACGTTCGTGCTATTTACTCCTGTTGTGATCCAGCCAATCTCGCTCACGCTACTCCGCAGCGCGATGGGTTTCCTCTCCCGCACCGCCCCGTCGACCGCCTCGCGCGTGGCCATGAACCTGTTCATGAAGCCGCGCCGCTACACGCGCCCGCCCCGCGAGGCCGAGGTACTGGCCACCGCCACGCGTTACACCGTGACGGTCGAAGGCCACACCGTGCAGGCCTGGCGCTGGGGCAGTGGACCGGCGGTTCTGCTCGTGCACGGCTGGGAAGGCCGCGGCGCGCAGTTGGCGGCGTTCGTCGCCCCGCTGACGGCAGCAGGCTTCACGGTCGTCACCTTCGACGCGCCCGGTCACGGCGAATCCGAGGGCGCGCGTTCCTCGCTCCCGCAATTTGCGTGGGCCGTGCGCGCGGTCGCCGACTCCTGCCCCGAGCTCTTCGCGGTCGTCGCGCACTCCCTCGGCTGCGCCGCCACGACGCTCGCGATCCACGACGGCCTCGAGGCGCGGCGCCTCATCTATATCTCTCCGCCGCTCGATCCCTCCGACTACGTAATGCGCTTCGGCGACATCCTGAACATCACCGAGCCGGTGCTCGAAGGGATGAAGCGGCGCATCGAGCATCGCTTCCGGCGGAACTGGTCGGAGTACTCGCTGGCGCAGATGGCGCCGTCAATGAGCACGCCGCTGCTGGTGATCCACGACCGGGACGACGACGACACGTACTGGCAGGACGGCGCGACGCTGACCGAGCGCTGGCCGGGCGCGCGGATGCTGTCGACGCAGGGGCTTGGCCACCGGCGCATTCTCCGGGATCCGGCCGTGGTCGAGAGCGCTATGCGTTTCCTCATCGACGGGTGAGAATGCAGCTCGTGACACGCGAGTGCAGTTCGTGCGCGGGGTGCAACAAACTCCGCTCCGCCCGCGTCTTATCGGGCAACAAGGAGACACAAACACCATGAAGAACACACGAATCATCATGATGGCAGCAGCGCTCATGCTCACCGCGACCGTGGCCTTCGGCCATGAGGGCGGCAAGGGACGTGGCGACCGCGGCGGACGGGGCGGACATCGCGGCGGTTTCATGAGCCAGCGCCTGGCCGAGAAGCTCAACCTCACCGATGCGCAGAAGGCGCAGATCCAGGAGATCTCGAAGGGCTTCCGCGAGCAGAATCGCGCGACGTTCGAAGGTTCCCGCGATCTTCGCCAGGAGGCCCGCGCGGCCCGCAAGGCCAACGACACGGCGAAGCTCGAGGCGCTCAAGCCGCAGCTCGAGGCCCAGCGGACGCAGATGCAGCAGCTCCGCGAGGCGCACCAGCAGCAGATCCTGGCCGTGCTCACCGCCGAGCAGCGCGCGCAGCTCGAGACGATGAAGTCCGAGCGCAAGCAGCGCCGCGGCAACCGGTAACGTGATTGAATGCAGCGCATGCGACCGCATGCGCTGCTTTTTCTTCTTCTCGCCGCTGCCTGCACGCCCGTCGCGCAGCAGAACCGCCTCGAGACCACGCCCCGTCACGATGAATGGGTGACGATCGACAGCGGTGGACGCACGCTGCATGCGTACGTCGTTTATCCGCAGTCGAGCAAAAAGGCCGGCGCGGTCATGGTCCTCCACGAGAACCGCGGCCTCACCGACTGGGTCCGCACCGTCGCGGACAAACTGGCCGAGAAAGGCTATCTCGCCATCGCGCCGGACCTACTCTCCGGCGCCGCGCCGAACGGCGGCCGCACATCCGACTTCCCCACCTCCGACGCCGCACGCGAGGCCATCTCCAAGCTCCCGCGCGAGCAGGTGCTCGCCGACCTCGCCGCAACCGCGAACTACGTCCGCACGCTCCCCTCCGCGAACGGCAAGCTCGCCGTGGCGGGCTTCTGCTGGGGCGGCGGTCGCACGTGGGACGCCGCGAACACGATCGACAACGTCGCCGTCGCGTTCCCGTTCTACGGCACCGGTCCGAGCACCGACGAGGGCGTGACCGGCATCGAGGCGCCCGTGTACGGCTTCTACGGCGGTGCCGACGCCCGCGTGAACTCGACGATCGAGCCGACCAGGGCGCTCATGGACAAGCACGGAAAGAAGTTCGAGCCGGTCATTTACGAAGGTGCCGGCCACGCTTTCATGCGCCTTGGGGAGGAAGCGAGCCCAAGTCAGGAAAATCGTACGGCTCGAGATGCAGCCTGGGTGCGCTGGCTGACCCTTTTGCGGGCAATTGACTGAAAAACTGGCAGCTTTTCGGCAATAACCGTACGCGGCCGTATGACACAGAATGACATCGCCGCAACAGGGATCGAAGGTCTCGACTACATCCTTATCGGCGGCTTTCCGCGCAATCACGTCTACCTGCTGCAGGGCGATCCCGGCGTCGGTAAAACGACCCTCGGCCTGCAGTTCCTCATCGAGGGCGCCCGCCACGGCGAGAAAGGTCTGTACATCACCCTCTCCGAGACCAGCCGCGAGCTCGCGGACGTCGCCCGCTCGCATCAGTGGGACATGACCGGTGTCGACGTGTACGAGCACCTGATCGGCGAGCACTCGCTGACCGAGGACGATACGACGGTCTTCTATCCCGCGGAGGTGGAGCTCGGGCAGACCGTGAAGTCGCTGCTCGACGCGGTCGAGCGGGTGAAGCCGTCGCGAGTCGTGCTCGACTCGCTCTCCGAGATCCGCCTGCTGGCCCAGAGCACGCTGCGCTACCGGAAGCAGATCCTCGCGCTGAAGCAGTTTTTCGCGAACCGCCAGGCCACGGTGCTGATGCTAGACGACCGCACCGCGGAGTTCAACGACCTGCAGCTCCAGAGCGTGCCGCACGGCGTCGTGGAGCTGGAGCGCTACACGCCCGTCTACGGCGCGGCGCGTCGTCGTCTGCAACTGGTGAAAGTGCGCGGGCTGAACTTCCGCGACGGCTATCACGACTTCAGCATCAAGACCGGCGGTATCGTCGTCTATCCGCGACTCGTCGCGGCCGACGAACGTCACGAGCAACTGGATGGGTCGCAGGTTGCGAGCGGCGTCACCGCGCTCGACGACATGTTGGGCGGCGGACTCGATCGCGGCACGAGCACGCTGTTCATGGGCCCGGCCGGCTCCGGCAAATCGGCGCTCGCCGCGCAGTACGCCATCGGTGCGGCCGCGCGCGGGGAAAAGGCGGCGATGTTCATCTTCGAGGAAAGCGTCGCCTCGCTCTACAAACGGGCGCACTCCCTCGGGATGCCGCTGCGGGAGCACGTCGAGAGCGGCATGATCACCGTGCGCCAGGTGGATCCCGCGCAACTGCAGCCGGGCGAGCTCGCCGCTCTCGTGCGGCAGGCGGTCAAGGAAGACGTGCGCGTGGTCGTCATCGACAGCCTGAATGGATACCTCAATGCCGTGCCGGAGGAGAAGTTCCTCCTCCTCCACCTGCACGAGCTTCTCAGCTACCTGGGACAGAACGGGGTGGCGTCGGTGCTCGTGTACGCGCAGCACGGCCTGGTCGGCTCGATGCACTCGGCCGTCGACGTCAGCTATCTCGCCGACTGCGTCGTTCTGCTGCGCTACTTCGAGGCCCGAGGCAAGATCCGGAAGGCGCTGTCGGTGGTGAAGAAGCGCGGCGGCGTGCACGACACGTCCATCCGCGACTTCTCGATGTCCACGGCCGGCCTCGCCGTCGGCGCGGCGCTCGAGGACTTCCGCGGCGTTCTCACGGGCGTTCCCACTTTCGACCACATCGTCAAAGAGCTGCGTGAGACGTGAGCGCCTCCGATCGCAGCCGGCGCGTTCTCATCGTCGCACCGATCGGCCGCGACGCCGAGTTGATGTGCACGCATCTCGAGAACGCCGGCGTCTCCTGCCACGTCTGCGGCGACGCGACCGAAGCCTGCGCCGAGATCGCGCGCGGCGCCGGTGCGCTGCTGCTGACCGAGGAGGCGTTCGGGCCTGACGTCGCGACGGGGCTCGGGCACGTCCTCAGCGAGCAGCCGGCGTGGTCGGACCTTCCGATCATCATCCTCACCGGCTCGCCGCTGGAGGGAAAGAACCATTCCTTCCGCGAGCTCGGCAAGCGCACGAACCTGACGCTCGTCGATCGCCCGGTGCGCATCAAGAGCCTGGTCAGCGCCGCCCAGACCGCGCTTCGCGCGCGCGAGCGGCAGTACCAGGTGCGCGAGCTGATGACGAAGCTTGAGCAGCGCGTCCATGAGCGCGACCGCTTCCTCGCCATCCTCGGACACGAGCTGCGCAATCCGCTCGGCGCGATCCTCCTTGCGTCGCAGATCCGCGACGACGACGGAAAGCTCGACGCCGACCACGCGGACCTGATCGAGCGGCAGTCGAAACACCTCACCCGCCTCGTGAACGACCTCCTCGACCTGTCGCGCGTCGTCTCGGGCAAGATCGTTCTCAAGCGCGAGCTGATGGATCTCGCGGACGCGCTGCGTCAGGCCATGGAGATGGTCCACGATGCAGCGGCGCGGGCCAGAGTCCGGCTCGAGCTGCATCGCACCGAGGAGCCGCTGCCGGTGTTCGCCGATCCGCTCCGCGCGGCGCAGGTCGTGGCCAACGTCATCGGCAACGCCATCAAGTACACGCCCGAGGGCGGGCACGTGGTGGTGACGGTGGAGCGGGACGGCGACAACGCGTGCGTGCGCGTCACCGACGACGGAGTGGGGATCGCGCCGGACCGCATCGGCACGATCTTCGAGCTCTTCGCGCAGGCCGAGAATGCGATCGGACGGGCGCAGGGCGGCATGGGCATCGGCCTCGCGCTCGTCCGCAGCCTCCTGGAATTACACGGCGGCGGCATCACCGCGAAGAGCGACGGCGTGGGACGCGGAAGCGAGTTCGTGATCCGTTTCCCGCTCGCACAGCACGACGAAATGGCGCTCCCGCGACCCGCCGCGCGGCCGACATCGGACGGTCAGTCGCGACGGATCGTCGTCGTCGAGGACAACAGCGACGTGCGCGATCTGCTGCGCCTGAAGCTCAAGCGCCTCGGACACGAAGTGCACGCCGTCGGCGACGGGCACTCCGGCGCGGAAACGATCGTCACCCAGAAACCCGACCTCGCACTCGTCGACATCGGCCTGCCCGGCATTGATGGCTATGAAGTGGCGTCGCGCGTGCGCGAGGCGATCGGCCCCGGGGTGGTCCTCGTGGCCGTGAGCGGCTTCGGCATGCCGGAGGACAAGCGCCGCGCCCTCGACGCAGGCTTCGACGAGCACATCACCAAACCGGCCGACGTGACGGACATCGAGAACCTGCTGTCGCGATTGCCGCCGCGGCAGTAGGGTCGGACCGCCGCCGTCTCGGCATCGCGACGTGTCATCCCGAGCGTAAGTCGAGGGACCTGGGTGGGCGGGGCGCGAGGAATGAGCTTCGTGCCCCACCCGCCCAGGTCCCTCGACTACGCTCGGGATGACAGTTGGTTGACTCGGCCGCCTGTGTCTCGAGTACGGCAGCGTGTCATTAGAAGAAGCGAAGTCGAACCGCTCTACATCACTTTTCCGCGTAGCTTCTTTCGTGTCGCCTCGCTTCTTTTTTTCCCTCGAGACGCCGGCGCTTCTGAACCTTGGGGACGCCGGCGGTCCGCAGACATCGCGGATTCTGCGGCCTGCGCGAGCTTGATCTCGACGACTTCCGCCTCGTCGGGAGTGAGTTCGAGAAACTCTCGCGCATCACCAACGCGCCACCCGGCGTCCTCGAGCCTATGTCGCTTGTCGGTCGTCATCGTCGCTTCTCCTGGCGCCGGCCCCTACATCACCTTCCCGCGCAGCTTCTTCGTCTCGCCTCTCTTCTTCTTCTCGTCGAGGCGCCGGCGCTTCTGCACCTTCGGGATGCGTGTCGCGCGGCGGGGCTCGCGTTCTTCGAGGGCGTCGCGGAGCAGCTCTTCCATACGGGCGAGGGCGCGGTCGCGGTTGGCGAGCTGGCTGCGCTCGGCTTGGGATGTGACGCGGAGCGTTCCGGCACGGCTGATGCGCCCGCCCAAGGCGTCGCGAACGCGTTGTTTCTGGGGGTCGTCGAGCGGGAGCGCGTCGACGTCGACCTCGATCGTGACGCGCGTCTCCACCTTGTTCACGTTCTGGCCGCCCGGGCCTCCGGCGCGCGAGGTCGTCGCGCGCAGGAGGTGGGCGGGAACGAGGATGCCGTTGCCGAGATCGAGGTCGCGCACAGCCGCATTATCCGCGGATCTCGACCGCTACCGGGACCTCCAGGAAGACCACCTTGGTCGTCTTGCGGCGGAAGATGCGGCGGAACCACGGCTCAGGCATGGGCTTGCCGCCGTGCTCCATCACCATCTGCGCGAGACGGGTCACATCCTCCGGGTCCATGCGGATACAGCCGTGCGACTCCGCCTTCCCCAGCGAGTCCTCGTCGCCGGTGCCGTGGATGTAGTAGTCGGGCTCCTTGAAGAACATCTTCACGCGCTTCATCGGATTTTCGGGATGTCCGGGCGGCTTGGCGGTCTTGCCGCGCGCCCACTTCTCATCGGGCGGCTTCCAGGCCGGATTCCAGATCACCTTGCGAATCCTGAACGCCCCCTCGGGCGTGGGATTCTGCTCTTTCCCGACCGAAACGGCGAAGCTCTCCAGTTCCTCCCCGTCCACCACCACGTGCAACTGACGCTCGGAAAGATCGACTTCCAGACGGAGCTCGGCAGCGAGTGCCGGACTCCACAAGATCAGTGTAAGTGTCAGAAAAATAAGCCGTTTCACATCAGCTCACTACTGCAATCGAGGTTCCATTTTGATGCGGTGTGACGCCGCGCACACCGAACCGTGACACAGACCGGTTGACGAACTGGAATGAGACAGGCATCATGCGTGTACTGAGACTCAGTCTCAGAACGACATCAGGGAAACGACGAACGTGATCATCTGCATCTGCCGCGGAAAATCGGAACGGGACGTGACGCGCTCCATCGGGAACGGGGCCGGAACGATCCGCGATCTCCAGCGCTGCGGCATCGGCGACCAGTGCGGCTCCTGCCACAACACTCTTCGCATGATGCTCGCCGACGCGGCTGCAGCCGCCGCCCAGCCCTGCCCCGCGTGCGTTCCCGCGGACGCCTCGGTCCGCGCCGCCGCGCACGCGTGATACCCTCCGATTTTCGGAGGATGTGATGAAGGGCGATCCGAAAGTCATTGAAATCCTCAACGAAGTCCTGACCGCGGAGCTGACCGCGATCAACCAGTATTTCGTGCACGCCGAGATGTGCGAGAACTGGGGCTACGACCGCCTGCTGCACGTCATCCGCAAGGAATCGATCGAGGAAATGAAGCACGCCGAGGCGCTGATCGAGCGCGTGCTCTTCCTGGAAGGCATCCCCAACGTTCAGCGCCTCTGGAACATCCGCATCGGCGAGAACGTGCTGGAGATCTTCAAGGCTGACCTGGCGCTGGAGCTCGAGGCGCTGCCCCGTCTCAACGAGGGCATCGAGACCTGCCGCGAGCTGGGCGACAACAACAGCCGCCACCTGCTGGAAGAGATCCTCGAGGACGAAGAGGAGCACGTCGACTGGCTCGAGGCGCAGCTCTCGCTAATCGAGCAGGTTGGGTTGCAGAACTACCTCTCCGAGCAGATCAAGAAGGATAGTTAGTTCGACGCGGGGCGCCCGCCCCGCCAGGTCCCTCGACTTCGCCCGGGATGACACGGGGGGGGGAGCTCGGGATGACAGGGCGCGTTTCCGCGCCGGTCATCCGCCGGTCGCGACGTCCAGTTCGTCCACCACTTCGTTGAGCGTGTGATAGCGGACTTCCGGGTCGGCGATCAGTGACGCGAGTGACGGTGTGTCGAATCCGGCCGCGGTGAGTTGGCGCACGAGCGGGATGGCATCGGTGCGTAGCTCCTCGGGCGGATGTGGGAGCGGCTCGGGCTCGGTGCCCTCGGCTCGGTACTGCGCGCGCTCCATCGCTTTTGCGCGCGTCTTCAGTTTCAACTGCAGCGAGCGGACGGCGTTGATCACGTCCGCCGGCAGCGCCGAGGCGGCGCGCAGTGTGGCGGCATCGTTCTGGAGCAGGGCGATGGCGCGAAAGACTTCGTCCGGCGCGCCGGCGTCGTCGATCGCCGCGACGAGATCGTTGAGCGCGAACTCGATGTCGTTCACGCGCGCGGCGTTCAGGCCCTGCTCCTTCGCCGCGGCGATGTTCTGCGCCACGACGTCCGCGCTGACGCGGATCGGAAGGAGTATCGGATCGTCGCCGAGGGCGGCGCGCAACTGGAACAGCGCCGCCTCCATCATCAGCAGTTCGCTCATTTGCGGGTTGCCATCTGCGCCAGGCCCGCCAGGATGTCCACCGGCAGCGGGAAGACGATGGTCGTGTTCTTCTCCACGCCGATCTCGGTGAGCGTCTGCAGGTAGCGCAACTGCATCGTGGTCGGCTCGGTGGCCAGCACGTGCGCCGCCTCGGCCAGTCGCTGCGCGGCCGCGAACTCGCCCTCCGCATGAATCAGCTTCGCGCGCTTCTCGCGCTCGGCCTCGGCCTGCTTGGCCATCGCCCGCAGCATCGACTCCGGCAGGTCGACTTGCTTGACCTCGACGTTCACCACCTTCACGCCCCAGGGCTCGGTGTGCTGATCGAGGATCGACTGGATGCGCGAATTGAGCTGGTCGCGATGGGCGAGCAGGTCGTCCAGCTCCACCTCGCCGAGGACGGAGCGGAGCGTGGTCTGCGCAAACTGCGAGGTCTGATAACGGTAGTCGAACACTTCGACGATGGCACGCCGCGGCTCGACCACTTTCAGGAACACGACCGCGTTCACTTTCAGCGTGACGTTGTCGCGCGTGATGATGTCCTGCGGCGGAACCTCGAACGCCTCCTGCCGAAGCGACACGCGGACCATGCGGTCGATCGGCGCGAAGACGAGGAAGATACCCGGCCCTTTCGCCTCCGGAAGCAGACGCCCGAGGCGGAAGATGACACCGCGTTCGTACTCGGGGAGGATCTTGATCGAGCTGAAGAGATACAGCACGAATATGACGAGGACGACCAGGACGGGAATGTTGGGCATCGCGACCTCCGGACCGGCCCGATTGTAGCTCGTACAATGAGCGGCATCGTGATCACCGCCACACTGCTGCTCGCGGCATCGTTCAGCGTGAAGACGTGGACCGTGCCGGGAAAACGCGTCCCCACGGAGATCGTGCGCCACGGCAACGAGGTGTGGTTCGTCGCCTGGACGATGCAGCCGAAGACGGCGGGCTACTTCGGCCGGGTCACGAAGAACGGGCGCATCCGCATGATGCAGGCCGCGCCCGAGGATCACATGCCTGGACTCACGACGCACGCGCCGGACGGCACGCTGTGGCTCGGCGACGCAAGCCAGCCCGTGCTCTGGCGCGTGTCACGCGACGGGCGCATCGCGAAGATTCCGAGCGTGCGGCCGACGCTTTCGGTTGCCTTCGGTCCGGACGGAAACATCTGGGCGGCGCATCACCTCAGCGCGTACATCGGCGTATACGGCCAGGACGGCAAGGAGAAGCGCGGAGTCATCGTGCCGGACGTCGTCCCGCCGCCGATGACGTCTATGGTGCCGCCGCTGCCCGCGCCGCAGGTGAGCGTCATCGTCGCCGGACCCGATGGCGCGATGTGGTTCACGGAGACCTATCGCCAGCGCATCGGCCGCGTCACCACCACCGGCGAGGTCACGATGTTCGATCCGCACGTTCCAATGCAGCACTACACGCCGATCGTGGCCGGCGTGGACGGCACGCTGTATTTCACGACGGTCGACCGCGCGCTGGGGCGCATCACGACGTCGGGCGAAGTGACGACTGTGCCGATCGGCTTTCACCCGTGGCTCATCGAGGCCGACTCGCGGGGGCGCATCTGGTATGCGAGCGAGAATCGCATCGGCATCGTCGGCGAAGGGGAGTTCGAGCTCGCGAAGGTGAAGCGCATCCGCTCGATGAGCGAGGGACCCGACGGCGCGATGTGGATCGCGGACGATGCGGCGAACCAGATCGCAAGGATCACCGTTTCCGGCGCTTCGGCTTCTCTCCCTCGAACGATCCCAGCGCCTCGGCAATCTGCGCCGGCACGTTCTGCCGCAGCGTATCGACCGTTCTGAACTCGATGCCGCCGTCGAAGCGCCACTCGTGCTTCGGGCGGTAGACGCCGATGTCGTGCACCCGCGAGCCGACCACGATGCGGAGCGCGTTGCGACGGTAGTCGAACGCACGCCCGTTGCGGGTGTGCACGGCCACGTCGATGCGGTACGTGCCGGCGACGAGATCGAGTGAGGCGATCACGAATCGCACGCGCACCTGTCCCTCGATCCGTTCCGCCGAGTAGCCCTCGACGTCGGTGTTCGTGCCGTAAACGCACGTGCCGTCGGCGTGGTAGATGCCGAGGCCGAAGACGAAGTCGTCCTGCGGGACGCGCGCTTCGACGTCGAAGTCGAAGACGACCGGCGTGCCGGCGCCGAGGGCGACGAGCTCGCGGCCCTCGTGATCGGTGATGGCAACGTGGCGGATGACGATCTCGCCGGAGCCCCAGCGCTCTTCGTCGGTGTCGGATTTGGGCGTCTCTTCGGGTGGAGCGGCGGGCTTCAGCCCGCCGTCGTCTTCCGGCGGGCTGAAGCCCGCC
>DATLOL010000027.1:0-15305 GCA_035536275.1 Thermoanaerobaculia bacterium | reverse complement strand
GAGGGGATCCCTCGACTTCGCTCGGGATGACACGCGAGCGCGGAGGGGATCCCTCGACTTCGTTCGGAATGACACGCGAGCGCGGAGGGGATCCCTCGACTTCGCTCGGGATGACACAGCGCATCACGACATCCAGTTCGTTCCCGCTTCCTTGTTCCACTCGCCGGAACCGGAACCATCGCCGGCAGCTACAGCGGTCCCGATCCGTCGTACGGACTGATCGTCGAGATCGCGCCGGACGGCTCACTCCACGGCAACTACGTGGAGTCGGGCCGCGTCGCCGTGCTGAACGGGATCGAAGTCACGGGAACGACTTTCCGCGCCCGCGCCAGCTTCGACGACGGCAGCCTGCGCGCGCTCACGGGCTCGGTGACGGCCCGCGGCATCCGGATCGGGGAGACGTTTTTCGAGCGGCTCTGATCATCGGCTCTCTCCCTGTCCCTCGGACATCTGACCGTCACAGCCCACGCCGGCACACATCGGCTTCGGATTCCGAGTATTGCGTCCGCAGGGGACGCCGTCCGGAACGTACTCGTTCATCTTCTGACGCGCCGCCTCGGCCGTGACGTTGCTCCAGTTCTCGGGCAGCGTCACGCCAAGGAGCGATGCGATGCGATGCGTGGCCGTGCGGTTGCCGCCTTCGCACGCGGCCGACCAGTCGATCGAATCCTGCGCGCGCTGCGACAGCACCCACCCCAGCGGCAGCGGCACGTAGCGCGGGAGCAAGCGGAACTCCGCGACCTGGACGTCTCCCATCCGCTGCAGGAGATCGCCCACCGCTTCCTCGCCGCGCGCGCCGCGCGCGTTCGCCAGCGCCCAGACCGGAGACAGCACCTCGGTCGCGAAATAGGTCAATCTCGACGGCCAGCGCGGACCGCATTCTCCGGGCGCCGGACAGAACGGACGCGCGTCCTCCGGCTTGCGATCGATCACATCGCGATAGTCGATCAGGATCACGAACGGCCGGACGTTGTAGCCCTGGGCGCGCTTCGCCCAGATGAAGTTCGCCAGATCCTCGGCCGTCGCGGCGCCCGACACTTCGTAATAGCCGCCGTCGGCGATGCGTCCGCGCGATTCACCGCTCCCGGGAGCCTGCAGCGTGCCGACCGGAGTGACGTACGGGAATCGCGCGCTGAGCAGCGCGCCGGTGCTCATGCGCACGTCGCGCTGGATGCGGCTCAGCGAGTCGAAGGCGTTGCGGAAGTGGAGATTGCGATGCAGGACGACGTTGCTCGTCACGATGCGGTCCCCACTCTCCACGAGCGCGCCATTCATCAGCAGCAGCGGAAGCTGCGGATGCTTCTGCATCGTCTCCACGAACGGCCGGGCCATGATGTCGCCGCCGCCGTTCTCGTTGTCGAAGGCCTTCCGCCAGCCGTACTCCCATCCCGTTTCCAGTGCCTTCGCGCGATCGGGGAAGCCGAGAGGCACGAAGCGTTGCAGGAGGTCGGGCTGCGACATCGCGGCGAGCGTGCCGCTGAGGGCATCGAACTCCAGCACCTTGCGCGCTTCCGAATGCATCGGCGTCGTGACGCCGGATTTCTCGGCGCGGCGCACCAGCAGCGCCTCGTACACCGCCGCACCGACCGAACCGCCCGAGACGCCGCTGATGGCAAAGCAGTGCTCGGAGAAGCCGGGGACCGTGTCGTGCAGCGACGCCATCACGGCCGCCGTCCAGTACGCGGCGCGAATGCCGCCGCCCTCGGTGGCGACGATGATCACCGGAATCTCGCGCCCCGCGCTTCGCGGCGACACGCGGCCGTGCCAGTCCTTGAACGCTTCGTCGAGCGATTTGCGCTGCGCGACCTTGCCGAGGGTGCGGACTTCGTGATTATCGACGAACTGGCAGCGGCTGATGGCCACACCCCACAACACGATGAAGGTCAGGATCGGCACTCGATAACGCTCGCCGATCGCGACCAGATAGCTGCCGAGCGGGATCCAGACCGCGATCGTGAGCACCAGCACGGCGGCCACGCCGAGCACCCACCACGACACCGGATTCGCGAGCGCCCAGAGGAACAACGCCACCTCGAGCAGGAAGGAGACGCCGAGCACGATTCGCGTGGTGCGATCGAGACTTCCCCAGGCCGTCACCATTCCCTGCGGCGCCGCCGCCATGAACGGGATCTTCCGTCGCGCCACGACGAAGGCCCAGTAGACGATCGCCGAGACCACCAGCCAGGCAACGATCCACCACATCAGTGCCGGAACGTTCGCGCGGAACGTCACGCCGACCGCTCGCGGGAAGGCGATGATGACGATGATGAAGGCGAGCAGCCCGAGAATGCGCGGCAACCACTTCGTCCACCACGGGAACTGTTCCACCAGTCCGATCGTCGGATCGCACGCCACGGCGGCGTGCGGGCGATAGCGGAGGAGATGGCGCGACCAGAACCAGATCGCGTAGGCCATCAGGTTCGTGGCAATGACCAGCGTCAGGATGCGCAACCACCATCCGGTCTGGCGGTCCTCCGCGAGCGCGCGCATGACGTCGCGGCCCTGATCGGCGACGAGCAGCGCCAGCGCCACGACCACGATCGCCAGCAGCGAGAAACGAACGGGCAGAATGAACAGATAGAAGCGCTTCAGCGCCTTCCACAGATTGGACATGGACCGCTCCCCCTCGATAGAGGAGAGACGCGCATGAGGATTTCCCTACCGCGCCACGTGCGCGGCGAGGATGTAGACCACGCCGGCGGCCAGGAGCAGGAACTTCACCGCCGCAGCGATCGACACGATCAGTACGGGCGCAAAGTTGCCGTTCAGCATCATCAGCATGCCGATGTTCTCGATGACGTCCAGCACCCCCGCGACGAGCATGCCCCACGCGAGCAACTCGCCGGCGCGCTGCCATCCCCCGTTGAGATGCTGCGACGCCGCGGCGCACACCATGCGCAGCAGCAACGAATAGAAAACGATGAAAACGAAGTCGACGTAGATGCTGCGCCGCGCGACGTGGAGCACGTTCGCCCACTTCGCGATCACGGACTGTGCAGCGGTCTTGGTCCACGCCAGCTCGAGATCGACGATCGCGCCGGGCGTGCCTGCGCGGATGAGCTGCTTCCCCTGCGCGGTGAGGTAGAACGACAACGCGACCGTGCCGATGAGGAGCGCCCAGAAGACCGGCACGCGCATCACGACATCCAGTTCACGCCCGCTTCCTTGTTCCACTTCGTGGTCATCTTCTTCGAGCGGGTCCAGAGCTCGATCGAGCCGCGGCCGGTGATGTCGCCCACGCCGAACTTCGAGTCGTTCCAGCCGCCGAAGCCGAACGGCTCGCGGGGCACGGGCACGCCGACGTTCACGCCGACCATCCCCGCGCTGGCGTTCTCCATCACGTAACGCGCGACGCCGCCGTTCTCGGTGAACACCGAGGCGGCGTTGCCGTAGGGCGAGCGCCGCTGGACCTCGAGGGCCTCGTCGACGTCCTTCGCGCGGATGATCACCATCACCGGGCCGAAGATCTCGTCCTGCGCGATGCGCATGTCCGGCGTCACCCCGTCGATGAGTGTCGGTCCGACGTAGTAGCCGTTCTCGCGTCCGGGCACCGTGTAGCCGCGCCCGTCCACCAGCACCTTCGCCCCCGCCTCCTCCGCCTCGGTGATGTAGCGCTCGATGCGCTCCTTCGCGGCCTTCGAGATCACCGGACCGATGTGCGTGCCCGGGACCATGCCCCGCACCACGCCGGCCATGCGGTCGACGATGTGGTCGGTCTTGCCGACGGCCATCATCACCGACGCGGCCATGCAGCGCTGGCCGGCGCATCCGGACATCGACGCCACGACGTTGTTCGAGGTCATGTCCGGCTCGGCGTCGGGCATGACGATGAGATGGTTCTTGGCGCCGCCGAGGGCCAGGACGCGCTTGAAATTGTGGGAGCAGCGGCGATAGACGATCTTGGCCACGTGCGTCGATCCGACGAAGCTGATCGTGTCGATGTACGGGTGGTCGCAGATCGCCTCGACCGTCTCCTGACCGCCGTGCACGACGTTCAGCACGCCGTCGGGCAGTCCCGCTTCCTTCAAGAGCTCCGCGATGCGGCCGCTCGACAGCGGCACCTGCTCGGACGGCTTGAGGATCATGCAGTTGCCGAGGCCGATGGCGTTGGGGATGGTCCAGTTGGGAACCATGTTCGGGAAGTTGAACGGCGTGATCGAAGCGACGACGCCGACCGGATAGCGCTCCACGCGGCACTCGACGCCGCGCGAGACCTCGAGCACCTCGCCGGGCACGATCTGCGGCAGCGAGCAGGCGAACTCACACAGCTCCGCCGACTTCAGCACCTCCGCCTCGGCCTCGCCGCGGATCTTCCCGTTCTCCTCGCTGACCAGGGCGCCCAGCTCGGTGATGTTTTTCTCGAGCAGGGCCTTGTAGCGATAGAAGACCTGCGCGCGCTCCTTGATGGGCGTGCCGCTCCAGCCGGGAGCGGCGGCGCGCGCCGCGTCGACGGCGCGGTCGATCTCGCTCTGCCCGGACAGCGGCACGCGCGAGATCACGCTGCCGTCGGCCGGGTTGGTGACGTCCAGCATCGGACGATCGGTTGCCTCGATGAACGTCCCTCCGATGTAGTTGCGGACGTTCGGATACTTGGTGGCGGCGGCGTGTTCCATTGTGGTCATCGCGTCAATGTAGCACCATCGTCGGGCCATGCATTCCCGCGCCCGCCAGCTCATCGAACAGCTCGGACTGGAGCCGCATCCCGAGGGGGGCTGGTATCGGCAGATCTACAAGTCCGGGGAGCGCGTGACGCGCCTCGCGGACGGTGCCGAACGCGCCGCGCTGACGACGATCTACTTCCTCCTGGTCGAGGGGACGTCCAGCGCGTGGCATCGCGTGCAATCCGACGAGGTCTGGCACTTTTACGAGGGCGATCCGCTGGAGTTGCTCACGCCCGACTCGGTGACGCGCCTCGACTCCGAGCACCGCGTGCACGTCATCCGCGCGAACGAGTGGCAGGCCGCCCGCCCCCTCGGCGCGTACACGCTCGTCGGCTGCACCGTGGGGCCGGGCTTCGAGTTCGAGGACTTCGAGATGCGGTAGGGAACTGTAGCGCCGGCCTCCGGTCGGCCGGATCGCCGGCCTCTGGCCGGCACGCATGGGAGCCGGCTGGAAGCCGGCGATCCGGCCGGCGGGACGCCGGCGCTACCAGCGCGGCTCCCGGTAGGGAAATGCGTGCTAGGGTCACTCCCAGAGAAGGGGGAGAACGCAGTGAGCGGACACGATGAACACAGACGGAAACACAATGAAGAGTTTCTGCGCCGGCTGATCGCGCGCAGGCCCGATCTGGCGGCCAAATACGCACCCCTTCTGGACGCCGCTCGCCGCGTCGAGGAAGCCGCACCGGGTACCGCGCTCGAGTCGCTGGAGTTCGGCGCGCCGGAAGAGCCGCCGGTGTCGATCGCCCTCGAGACCATCGTCAACGACGAACGGCCGGTGCTCTTCGTCGTCAACGACCGCCTCGACACGAAACAGGTCACCATCAAAGGGCTCGAGGCCCAGGACCTGGTCGACCGGATGAAGGAAGCCGAGGCGTGGCTCGCCGAATTCATGCCCCTCATCGGGCGCGTCGACGTCTCGAACTTCCCGGGCGAGTACGTGGGCACCGGATGGTTCGTCGAAGAGACCATCGTCGTCACGAACCGCCACGTGGCGTCGCTGATCGCACGGCACGACGGGCGCAAATTCGTGTTCAAGCTCGGCGTGGGCAACCGGGGCATCACCGCGTCCGTGAACACGACTCACGAGCTGGACGACAACGCGTTCGATCCGAGCCGTGATTTCAAGGTCGAGGAAGTCCTCTACATCGAGCCCGACTCCGGCCCGCACGACATCGCCTTCCTGCGCGTGTCGCGGCGCGCCACGGGCGTGACGCCGAAGTTCATCCCCGTCGCCGGCGCGGACATCGGGCCGGAACAGCTCGTGTGCGCGATCGGCTACCCGGCGCGCGCGTCGAAGAAGGTCATCCCCGATCAGCAGCTCATGCAGGACCTCTACCTCGGCCGCTTCGACATCAAGCGCGCCGCGCCCGGCTTCACGATGGCCACCAAGGAAGGCACGAGCCGCCACGACTGCACCACCCTCGGCGGCAACTCAGGCTCGGTCGTCCTCGACCTCAAGACCAAGCAGGCCGTCGGTCTCCATTTCGCGGGGCTGTATCAGGAGACGAACTTCGCCGTCCGCGCGTCGGTACTGAGCGACTACATCACCCGCAAGCGCTGGACCCTGCCGCTCGTCGTGACGGCGCCGAAGCCGAAACCGAAACCGGAGGCGCCCGGCGTCCCACAGAGCACGCCCCAGAGCACGCCGGCGAAGACCACGACGGTCACGACGACATCCGGCGGCGCGGGCACGGTCAACATCACCGTCCCGCTCGAGATCAGCTTCCGTCTCGGCGCGCCCATCATCGGACCGATCACGGCGACCATCTCCCAGGGACAGCCGGGCGACGCTTCGCAGCCCCGTACCGCGGCGCGCGCCGAAGCCGTCGCGGTGGACTGCTGGAAGAATCGGCCCTCGGGCGTGACCGGCGTGCGCGTCGGGTTCCTCGAGGAAGACGACGACACGATCGGCGATGTGCCTTTCATCGCCGTCTCCGCACCCGCATCGCAGCTCGCCGCGATCGAAGCCGCGGGGCCGAACCAGCTCGACGGATTCGTGGTGCGATACGAGGCCGCTGATGCGCTGGAGCAGCTCGAAGCCTCGCCCGACCTCGAGGTCTCGACCTCGATCATGTACGACGACGACGCCCGGACCGGCGAAGAGTTCTCGTTCGATCCGGTCACCGAGTCGATGGACCTGCTGCTCCACGTCGGCCCGGAGTATTCGTGGGACGTGCTCAAGCAGTTCCTCGACGAAGCCAGCGGCCACATCGTCTCGGCGATGTACGAGTTCCACGCCGTGAGCGTGAAGGACGCGCTGCAGTCGCGGCTCGACGACGACAGGAACACGTCACTCACGCTCGTCCTCGACAACGCCACGCTGCATTCGGGCAAGGATCCGAAGCTCGAGATCAAGCCGGAGGAACTGTTCACCGAATGGAGCGATCGGTACGGCGACCGCTTCCAGCACGTCATCGTGCCCGAGGGAAAGTCCGGACTGATCTCGGACTCGTACCACATCAAAGTCACGGTGCGCGACGACGACACGTTCTGGCTCTCATCCGGCAACTGGAAGATGAAGTCCAGCCAGCCGCTCATCACCGAGAACGATCGCCTCAACTCGGGCGAGAAAGACCTCCCCGGCAATCGCGAGTGGCACGTGGTGGTGAGGAACAAGACCCTCGCCGACCGCTTCCGCGCGCACATCCTCCAGGACCTGCAGCACTCGAAGACGCTCCTCGGCCAGGAGAGTGTCGGCCCGGCGGCCACGGACATCATGGTCGACGTCCCGATCGAGGAGACGATCATGCTCGAGCGCAAGCCGCCCAGCCGGCTCGTCGAGCCGATGGTGCTCACGAAGAGGCGCGCGAAAGTGCAGATGCTCCTCACGCCCGACTCCGAGGGGGCGATGTACTCGGATCCGGTACTGTCGCTGATCAAGTCCGCGAAGAAGAGCCTTCTGTTCCAGATTCCGTACATGAAGACGCCGTCGTCGCCGAAGGAGAATCGCGGTTACATCGATGAGCTGATCAACGCGCTGATCGACAAGCTGGTCGCGCTGCCCGACGCGCGGGTGATTCTCAGCAAGAGCGGCAGCGGACTGTCGAGCCCCACGAACGTCGCCTGGCACTTCAAGTCGAAAGGCGTCGACATCACGGAACGTCTGCGCTCGATCGACAAGCATCACACCAAAGGCATGATCGTCGACGGCAAGCGCGTCCTGATCGGAAGTCACAACTGGAGCGCGTCCGGCGTCACGCTGAATCGCGATGCCTCGCTGATCATCCACGACGCCGACGTCGCCGGCTATTACGCGCAGGCGTTCGAGGTGGACTGGGAGCGCGCGAACCCGGTCACCCCGAAGAAGTTCGTGAAGCCGCCGAAGAACGTCGAGGAGGCGGTGGGAGGCGAGGCGCCTCAGGGGTACGTGCGGATGTCGCTCAAGGAAGCGCTCAGCGACGAGTGAGATGCGGCTGAGCAGCCGTAACAAGTGTCATCCCGAGCGGAGCGCAGCGGAGTCGAGGGACCTGAGTGGGGGGCAGGGTTCCTGAGCCGCCCATCCCCCAGGTCCCTCGACTCACGCTCGGGATGACACGTGGTCCACTGTCCGATATCGAACACCCCGTTCGGAACCGAACACCAGGCGTCACGTAAGTTACTGAAAACACGAGCGAATCACATGGCACCCCGTTCGCGATAGCGGGATGCCATGGATCGCGACATCACCCACGAAGAGAAACGCCGCAACGTGCGGCGCATCGCCACCGCCGTGGTGGCCATTGCCGCCGCGGCGTTCTGTCTGGCGGCGACCGTCGAGTGGCTCCGCCCTTCGCTCGAGCGCCGCGACATCGTTCTGGCCCGCGTCGAGCGCGGCGCCGTCGAAGCCACCCTCCAGGCCAGCGGCACCGTCGTGCCGCTCATCGAGCAGGTCGTCTCCTCACCCGTCGAAGCGCGCGTGCTGCGCGTCGGACGCCGCGCCGGCGCTCCGGTGAAAGCGGGCGACGAGCTGCTCACCCTCGACACCGCCGCCACCCGCCTCGACGTCGACCGCCTCGGCGATCGCGTCTCCGCGGAGCAGAGCGAGAACGTGCAGCTTCGCCTGCGCCTCGACGAGACCATCGCCAGCCTCCGCGCGCAGCTCGAGCAGAAGAAGCTCGACGCCGAGATCGTCCACTACACCGCCACGCAGAAAGAGAAGCTGCGCAGCGAAGGGCTGACCGCCGAGGCTGACGCGCTCGCGGCCCAGGCCCAGGCGCGCAAGACCAACATCGAGCTGCGCCAGTTGAACGAGGCGCTGGCCCGCGCCGAGCAGTCCCGCCGCGCGCAGCTCGCCGCGGCGCAGAGCGAGCTCGTATCGGCGATGCGCGACCGCGAGGAATCGCGCCGCCAGCTCGATCTGGCCATGCTCCGCGCGGACCGCGACGGCGTGCTGACCTGGGTCGTGCCCGAGGAAGGCGCGACCGTGCGGCGCGGCGACGTGGTCGCGCGCATCGCCGACCTCTCCTCGTATCGCGTCACGGGCACCATTTCCGACGTCCACTCGTCGCGCATCGCGCCGGGCATGCGCGCCTGGGTGAAGCTGGACGGCGAGTCGCTCGGAGGCGTCGTCGACAGCGTCGATCCGCGCATCGAGGCCGGAGTCATGAAGTTCTCCGTGACCCTGGATGCGCCGTCGCACCCGCGACTGCGCAACAACCTCCGCGCCGACGTGCTGGTCGTGACCGGCCGCCGCACGAACACGCTCGTCGTGCGGCGCGGCGCCCTGGGCCGCACGAACAGCAGCACCGCGTTCGTCATCCGCGGCGAGAACGCCGTGCGCGTCCCGGTCCGCTTCGGTCTCGGCGGCGACGAGACTATCGAGATCGTCAGTGGTTTGTCCGAAGGCGACCAGGTCGTCATCTCGGACGTGAGTGAATACGAAGACATCGAAAAAATCCGCATCAAGTGAGGAGAGGACACCAATGATCCGACTCGAAAACGTGGACAAGGTTTACCGGACCGAGCGCGTCGAAACGCTCGCCCTGCAGAACATCAATCTCGACGTAGCCCCGGGCGAGTTCGTCTCGATCATGGGACCGTCGGGCTGCGGCAAGAGCACGCTGCTGAATCTCATCGGCCTGCTCGATGCGCCGAGCAGCGGCCAACTCGCGCTCGACGGCGCGGACGTGAAGAAGTGGGGAGACGCGAAGCTGGCCGGCTTCCGCAACGAGAAGCTCGGCTTCGTCTTCCAGAGCTTCCATCTCGTGCCGGATCTCCGGGTCATCGACAACGTCGAGATCCCGCTGCTGTACCGCCGCACGAACGGCACGCCGCGGCGCAAGCTCGCCCAGAGCGCGCTGGACCGCGTGGGCCTGGCCTCGCGCCTCCATCACTTCCCGACCCAGCTCTCCGGCGGCCAGCAGCAGCGCGTGGCCATCGCCCGGGCCATCGTCGGCCAGCCGCGCATCCTCCTCGCCGACGAGCCGACCGGCAACCTCGACTCGGCCATGGGCGACGAGATCATGGACATCCTCCATGACCTGAACAAGAAGGACGGCACGACCATCGTCATGGTCACGCACGACGACCGCTTCGCCCGCCGCACCGACCGCATCGTGAGGCTCTTCGACGGACGTCAGGTGGCGTGATGATCACAAACTACATCAAGCTCGCACTGAAGGTTCTCGGACGACGCAAGTTCTTCACCTTCATCTCTCTTTTCGGCATCAGCCTCACGCTGGTCGTGCTGATGGTGGCCGTGGCGATCATGGACAACCTGTTCGCGCCGCGGCAGCCGGAGTCACGCTTCGATCGCGTGCTCGGCGTCTACGTCATGGGCGTCTACGGCCCGCAGGGCGGCATGACCAGCTTCCCCGGCTACGGCTTCATCAAGAACTACATGTGGGATCTACCCGGGATCGAGAAGCAGTCCGTCTTCACGATCCAGTCGCCGATGGTGATGTACCACGAAGGGAAGAAGATCGAGACGCACGTGCGCCGGACGGACGGCGCGTACTGGCAGATCCTGGACTTCAAGTTCCTCGAGGGCGGTCCGTTCACGGAGCAGGACGATCGCGACGCGAAGCATGTCGCCGTGATCAACGCCGGCATGCGTGAGAAGCTCTTCAACGGCGCCCCGGCCGTCGGCAGGACGATCGAGTTCGATGGAAACGGTTATCGCGTCGTCGGCGTCGTGGAAGACGTGGCCTTCACGCGCCGCGTGGGCTTCTCCGAAATCTGGGCGCCCGTCCGCACGCTGAAAGACCGCTCGTACGAGACGCAGAATCTGGGTGCGTTCGGCGGGATCGTCCTGGTGCGCGACAAGGGTGATTTCCCCCCGCTCCGGCGCGAGTTCCAGCAGCGCCTGACTTCCTATCGCTTCGACGATCCGAAGATGTTCAACCGGGTCATCTCCGGGCTGGACACCAGCTTCGAGGCCGCGGCGCGCAACATCGTCGGCAACCAGGTCGAGAAGGACCGGGCCGCGATCCTGCGGACCGTGATGGGCATCCTCACGCTGCTGTTCATCCTCCTCCCGACCATGAACCTGGTCAGCATCAACCTGAGCCGGATCATGGAGCGGGCGTCGGAGATCGGCGTGCGCAAGGCCTTCGGTGCCTCGTCGCGCACGCTGATCGGGCAGTTCGTCGTCGAGAACGTCGTCCTGACCGCAATCGGCGGCACGATCGGCTTCATCCTCTCGACTTTCGTACTCCGGGCGCTCTCGTCCACGGAGCTCGTTCCCTATCTCGAATTCGACATGAACCTGCGCATCTTCGGCTACGGCATGCTGCTCGCCGTCGGCTTCGGCATCGTCTCGGGCGTATACCCGGCCTGGCGGATGTCGCGGATGCATCCGGTGGTTGCGCTGCGTGGAGGTGCACTGTGATTCGTCATCTGTTGAAGCTCGTCTGGAACCGCAAACGCGCCAATGCGCTCATCGTCGCGGAGATCTTCATCTCCTTTCTGGTCGTCTTCGCCGTGCTCACCGGACTGATGATGTTCGGGACCGTCTGGTCGGACCCGATCGGCTTCGAATGGAAGAACGTGTGGGACGTGCGCCTGGACTTCGACATCGATGGCGGACAGAAGGCGGACAAGGAACTGCACGACTCCGTCATGCGCATGCTCGTCGAAGCGCGTTCGTTCCCCGAGGTGGAGTCGGCGGCGCTCTCGAACACGCCCGCCTACTCGTTCTCGAACACGAACGGAACGCGCGAGATCGACGGCCGCAGCGTCGACATGAACATGGACGACGTCACGGACGACTTCGCGAAGGTGATGAAGCTGAAAGTCATCCGCGGCCGCTTCTTCAATGACGAGGACGAGGCCGCGAACTTCAAGCCCATCGTCATCGACCGCAACGCGGCGATGGCGATCTTCGGCACCGTCGACGCGGTCGGAAAGAAGCTGCAGGAGTCGGAGACGGAATACTCGGACGTCGTCGGAGTGGTGGAACCGTACCGCAAGGACGGCGAGTCCAGTCTGCCGATGAACTTCGTGTTCTTCCGCACCTCGCCGACCGGCAAGTACGGCCGCCTGGGCAGCCACATCCTCGTGCGAGTGCGTCCGGGGACACCCGCCGCGTTCGAGGAGAAGCTCGCCACCCGCCTGCAGCAGATCGCGCCGAAGGTGACCTTCCGCGTGCGGCACATGGATGCGATGCGCCTCAACATGCTGCGGACGCGCTTTGCCCCGCTCGTGCTGGGCGGCATCGTGGGGCTGTTCCTGATTTCCATGGTCACGCTCGGACTGACGGGCGTGCTGTGGCAGAACGTGACCCGCCGCACCCGCGAGCTCGGCCTGCGCCGCGCCCTCGGCGCATCCGGTCCGGCCGTGCACCGCCAGATCCTGCTGGAGGTCGCGCTGCTGGCGACGCTCGCGGTGATCGTCGGCACCGTGGTCATCGTGCAGCTCCCGATCCTCGGCGTGTTCCGCGTGGTCACGCCGGCGGCCTTCACGATGGGCTTCCTCGGCGCGCTTGCGGCGATTTACGGCCTCACGGTACTTTGCGGGCTGTACCCGAGCTGGCTCGCGTCACGGCTGCAACCGGCGGACGCATTGCGTTACGAATGATCCTGATCGTCGACGACGACGCCTCCATCACCGCGTCACTCGCTCTGCTGCTCAAGCAGAACGGGTACGCGGCGGCGCAGGCACACTCACCGGCCGAGGCGCTCGCGATTCTCCGTCGCGAGCGCCCGCGGCTCGTGATCCAGGACATGAACTTTTCCCGCCAGACCACGGGCGAGGAGGGGCTCGACCTGCTCGAGCGCATCCGCGCCGAGGAGCCGTCGCTGCCGGTGATCCTGATGACGGCGTGGGGCTCGATCCAGCTCGCCGTCGAAGGGATGCGTCGCGGCGCCGCGGACTTCGTCACCAAGCCGTGGTCGAACGCGAACGTGCTCCAGTCGATCGAGACGGCGCTCAACCTCGTCGATGCACGGGCGGAGGCGAAAGATCTCACCCGCGCGGAGCTCGACGAGCGCTACGACTTCTCGAACATCATCGGTGCCGATCCGAAGATGATCCGCATGCTGGAGATGATCGGCCGGGTCGCACCGACCGACGCGTCCGTGCTGATCACCGGCGAGAGCGGCACGGGGAAGGAGCTGGTGGCCGAGGCGGTGCATCGCAACTCGCGCCGCCGCAACGCTCCCTTCGTCAAGGTCAACCTCGGCGGCATCTCCTCGACGCTGTTCGAGAGCGAGATGTTCGGCCACGTGCGCGGTGCCTTCACCGACGCACGCGAGAACCGCCGCGGGCGCTTCGAGATGGCCGACAGCGGCACGATCTTCCTCGACGAGATCGGCGAGCTCGATTCGCCCTCGCAGGTGAAGCTGCTGCGCGTGCTGCAGGACCGCACGTTCGAGGTGCTGGGATCGAGCCGGCCGCGCTCGGTCGACGTGCGCGTAATCGCGGCGACCAACCGCGTGCTGCACGAGCTCGTGCAGCGCGGCGACTTCCGCGAAGACCTGCTCTATCGCCTGAACCTGATCAACATTCATCTGCCGCCCCTCAGAGATCGCCGGGGGGACATCCCGTCGCTGGCCAATCACTTCCTGCGCCTCGCGAACGAGGCCTATCGCACCGACGTCGGAGCGATGTCGCCTCGGGCGATGGAGTGGCTGAAGTCGCAGACCTGGCCGGGCAACATCCGCCAGCTCCGCCAGACCATCGACCGCGCGGTGCTGATCCGCGGCGGGCGCGAGCTCGACGTGGACGACTTCTTCGCCGTTCGCGACGCCGCCGCGGCCGCACCGCGCGACGAAGCGCTCCCGGACGCCGGCACGATGACCCTCGACGAGATGGAGAAGCGGATGATCGTGAAGTGCTTCAAGCACTACGAGGGCAACGTCTCGCGCGTGGCCGAGGCGCTGGGGCTCTCGCGCGCGGCGCTGTACCGGAGGATGGAAAAGTATGGCATTGCCGCGGAGTAGGCTCCGCACCAAGCTCCTCCTGTATCTCATCGTCCTGCACCTCGCGATGGGCGGGCTCGGCGCGTGGATCCTGATCGACGATTCGGACTGGCTCTTCGCCGTCGAAGCGATCTTCGTCCTGTCGCTGTTCATCGGCGTCGTCCTCGTGCGCGCGCTCTTTCAGCCGGTCGACAACATCGCCGAGACGGGCGCGGAGCTCATCGCGGAGCGCGACTTCACGACCAAATTCCTGGAGCACGGGCAACCGGACATCGACCGCCTGGTCGACGTGTACAACCAGATGATCGACCGCCTGCGCGAAGAGCGGCTGGCGTCGCAGGAGACGGAGCAGTTGCTGGAGAAGATCGTCGGCGCGTCACCGGCGGGCATCGTGCTGTGCGACTTCGACGGGAAAGTGCAGCGCATGAATCCCGCGGCCGAGCGCATCCTCTCCGGCGCGCCGCTGCCGGAGATTGCCGTTGGGGAGTCGAAGCTGGTCCCGCATCAGGGATCGCGCCGCGTGCGCGTGCGGCGTGCGGAGTTCCGCGACCGCGGATTCGCCAAGAGCTTCTACGTCGTCGAGGAGCTGACCGAGGAGCTGCGGCTTTCGGAGAAGGCGGCGTACGAGAAGCTGATCCGGATGATGTCCCACGAGGTGAACAACTCCGTCGGCGCGGTGCGCTCGCTCCTCGAGTCGATGCTCGCGTACGCGCCGCAGGTCCGTGAGGCCGATCGCGAGGACTTCACCAACGCGCTGCAGATCGCGTCGGCACGGGTCGACTCGCTCAACCGCTTCATGGCCGCGTTCGCGGACGTGGTCCGCATTCCGATGCCGACGCGCGGACTCACGCCGGTCGCGCCGCTGGTCGAGCGCGTGGGCATGCTGCTGCGTCCGGAGCTGACCGACCGCAAGGTGCGGCTCGAGCTCGATCTCGCGGACCGCGGCTCCTACGACGTCGACCCGTACCAGATCGAGCAGGTGATCATCAACGTCTTCCGCAACGCGCTGGACGCGATTCAGCGCGACGGCACGATCCGCGCGGCGATGATCGACGGCGTGCTGACCATCCGCGACAGCGGCCCCGGGATCCCCGAGGCCGCGCGCAGCGAGATCTTCACCCCGTTCTTCACCACCAAGCGCGAGGGGCGCGGCCTGGGCCTGACCATCGTGCAGGAGATCCTGGCCAATCACGGACTGGTGTTCTCACTCGAGAACGCGCCGGGCGGGGGAGCGGTGTTCTCGATCGAGCTCGCGGGCGCTTCGTAAATGCGCAGACCCGTGGAGCGGCGGGGGGTTTACCCCCCC
>DATLOL010000026.1:0-7872 GCA_035536275.1 Thermoanaerobaculia bacterium | reverse complement strand
GCCGTCGCCTCGCTCGTGCGCTCGCGCGGCAGGAGTTTGATGACCACCGGCCGGTGGAGCGCGCGGTCGGTGGCCAGGAACAGCCGGCTCATCCCCCCGCCCACGAGCTCGCGCTCGAGCGTGTACGCGGAGCCGAGCGTGGCCTGGAGTTGGTCGCGGAGGTCGACGGCGGTCATGGTGGGGGCGTGCGGTGCGCGCTCTCGAAATTTACCCCGGGGGGAGGGAGACGACCAGCGCGGGGGGCCTGTTGAGTGCTGAGTGCTGAGTGCTGAGTGCTGAGTGCTGAGTGCTGAGTGCTGAGTGCTGAGTGCTGAGTGCTGAGTGCTGGGTGCTGCGTGCTTCTCAGCACTCAGCACTCAGCACTCAGCACTACAACCCCATCTCGATCACGCCGCTCTCCTCGTCGGTGAAGATCGCGGCGTAGTTGGCCAGGCCCATGATCTGGAAGGTCTTGTGGATGACCGGGGTCAGGCAGCAGAAGCCGATCTTGCCGCCCTTGTCGATCATCTTCTCGATGATCTCGATGAGGATGGAGATGCCGATGGAGTTGACGATCTTGGTTTCGCGGAGGTTGAGCAGGAGGGAGCGGACGCCGTCGTCCATCAGCTCGTAGGCGCGGTTGGCGATCTCCTCGCCGCCGACGTTGTTGATGTAGCCCTTGGTGTAGAGGACCGCGCCGTTCGCGCCGCGGCGGTCCACCGCGACTCTGAGTTCGTCTGTCATGACCTCTTCCCGTATTTCACCATGTGGATCGTCGTGCCGTCAGGGCGCGTCGAGATCCCGACTTCGTCCATGTGAGCCTCGATGATCTGCAGGCCCCACCCGCGCTTGTGGACCGTGCCGAGCTTCTGCCGGCGCGAGCGCGCCTCGGTCACGTCGAAACCCTTGCCGCGGTCGGTGATCCAGATGTCGATGCGCGAGTTTCCCTCGCCGAGTGAGGTGCCGCGGATTCTTACATAGATCCGTTGATCGGCGCTACCGGAGTGCTCTCTCGCGTTGATGCAGGCCTCGATGATCGCGTGGGCCATCTCGTCGATGGATTCGGACGCCATCCCCAGCTCCCGCGCGAGATTGCCGGCCGCACGGGCAGCCGCGATCTCGATGTCCGGGACCATGGGGAGCGTCAGCTCCATCTGCCGTTCGGCCGTCGCAGTCATGAGCAGGTTCTCCGCAGCGCGGCCGAGCCTAGAACGCGAGGAACAGAGCGGCGGCAGCCTTGACCCACGCGGGGATCCCGCCGACGCGGTCGAGCGCGAAGAGCGCCGCCGTGTTCAAAGCGAGCATGCTCGGCAGCACGTACTGCGCCGAGAGGAGCGATTCGAGGCGAAGGCTGCCAACCGCTTCGCGATTCCGGGTCTGTGCGACGTTGTTCATGGTGTGCCCCCTGTGTGTTCGGGGCCAGCCTTGAGCAACGCGACTGCCACGGCGTTCTGACCAGCTCGAATCCTCCTAAGCGACTGACGCGGCGTAGTTTACACGATGTCTCGACCGTGTGAAGCGTTTTGGGGCGGTGTGGCATTTTGGGACAAGTTCGACTGGCGCGACGGAAGTTTAACCACAAACCGTTCATCAGCAATGACTTGCTAGTGAATGTCCCAATTGTCTACAGGCGGGACTATCTGCCCCAACTCAAGCCGCTTCCGATACAGCGTCTTGCGATCCACCCCCAGGATCTTCGCCGCCTTCGACATGTTTCCCTTCGTCGAGGCCAGCACCCGGGCGATGTAGCGCGCCTCCAGCTCGTCGAGGGTGGGCATGTCGGCCGGCAGGGCGCTCGCGCCCGCCACCCCGGCCGGCTCGTCCGGCAGCAGGAGGTCGCCCGGATCGATCACCGGATCGGTCGTCAGCGCCAGCGCGGCCTCGATCTGGTTCTCCAGCTCGCGGACGTTGCCGGGGAACGGATAGCGCATGAGCTTCTGCAGCGCCTCCTGGGTGATGCGCACGTCGCGCAGTCCCTCGCGCTTGCCGTACTTGTCGAGGAAGAATCGCACCAGCTTGGGGATGTCGTCTTTCCGCTCGCGCAGCGGCGGCAGGACGATCTCCACGACCTTGAGCCGGTAATAGAGGTCCTGGCGGAACTCGGTCCGCTCGATCATCTCCTCGAGGTTGCGATGGGTCGCGGAGAGGATGCGCACATCGACGGGGATCCGCCGCCGCCCGCCGAGCTTCTCGATCTCCCGCTCCTGCAGCACGCGCAGCAGCTTGGCCTGCAGGGTGAGCGGGATGTCGCCGATCTCGTCGAGGAAGATCGTCCCGCCCTTGGCCAGCTCGAACTTGCCCGGCCGCGCCTCGACGCCCGTGGCCACGCCGCGCTCGATGCCGAACAGCTCGGACTCGAGCAGCGTTTCCGGCAGCGCCGCGCAGTTGATGGCCACGAACGGCCCGTCCTTGCGCGGCGAGTTGCCGTGAATGAGACGGGCCACCATCTCCTTGCCCGTCCCCGACTCCCCGCGAATCAGCACGCTGGCCTGCGAGTCGGCCACGCGCGCCACGAGGTCGATCACGCGCTGCATCTTCGGCGAGTCGCCGACCATGAGCCGATCGGAGTACTCACGGAGCATGCGCTGCTTGAGCGCGCGGTTCTCGTCCTCGAGCGTCTCGCGCACGAGATCGAGCTTGTGGAAGCGCCGCGTGTTCTCGACCGCCGCGCCGCCGATGGATGCGATGGACTCGAGAAAGCGGAGGTCGTCCTCGACGAAGCTCCCTGACTTGGCGGCGCCGCGCACTTCCTTGCCGCCGACGCCGATGACGCCGAGGATGGTGTCGCCGGCGATCATCGGAGCGATGAGCAGGTCCCCCGCGGGCTCGCCGAGGAACCTCGAGACCGTGACCATCATCGGCTCGCGGGAGGCCAGGACCTGTTTCACCGGCGGCTCGATCAGCATCAGCTCCGGCTCCGCCACCTCGACCCCGAACGTGAAGTGGGTCTGCACGTTCAGCTTCTCGTCGAGCGAGAAGACGAAGCCCGTGGTGGCGTCGAGCACCGCCACCGCGCGGTGCATCAGCTCCTCGAGGAGGTCATCCTCGGGACGCAGCGTGTTCAGCGCGCGACCGACGTCGTACAGCGCCTCGAGCTGGAGGAGCTTCCGTCTTAACTCGAACTGGGTCTGGGCCATGAGATCTGTTGCTGGTTGCTAGTTGCTGGTTGCTTGTGGTTTCTCGCGTTGCGGTTCGTCCAGGCGAGACCGCACGAGGAACCAGCAACCAGGAACCAGCAACATCACTTGCCGAGCGCCTTCCTGCACTCCCCCAACAGGAAGTCTCCGTTCCACGTCGCGTAAAACGCCGAATCCAGCTCGTAGATTCTGATGAGGATCGCGTGCGCCTCGTCGAAGCGGCCGGTCTTCATCTGCGTGCGGGCGAGGAAGTAGAGCGCGCGGATGGTGTGCGGGTCCTGCACCTCGCGCTCCGCGATCGCGCGGAACGCGCGCTCGGCCTCGCCGAAGTTGCGGCGCTGGTACGCGCAGAGAGCGCGCTCGTAGTCGCTCGCGCCACCGCACGTCGAGGGGGGCGTCGCGGCCAGCGCGGTTTGGGCGAGGAGTGCGAGAATGAGCGCGTATCGCATTGGTTGCTGGTTGCTAGGTTGCTGGTTGCTCGTGGTTTCTCGCAAAACAGACGGTCCAGGCGAGACCCCACCAGCAACCAGCAACCAGGAACCAGCAACAGAATACGTCAACATGCGTCTCGGCATTCTTGGCGGCGGACGGGCCGCATGGGCATTCGGCTCCGCGTGGAAGCGGATCGGCTGGCCGCTGTCCGGCGTCTGGCTCCGCGACGAGTCCCACAGCCACCTCCCCGAGCTCCTCGGCACCACCCGCGTCGACCTCGCCGATCTCGCCGCGGAGTCCGAGCTGCTGATCGTCGCCGTGAGCGACCGGGCCATCCCCGAGTGCGCGAACGCGATCCCCGAGTCTGACGCCCTCGTCTTTCACGCGAGCGGCGCGCTGGGAGCGTTGCGCGGCGGCTTTTCGCTTCATCCGCTCAAAGCGCTGCCGCCGGTCGGCGAGCCGTCGGACCTCGACGGAACGCTGCTCGTGTTCGAGGGCGAGCATCCGCGGACTGCGAAGCTGATCGCCACCGCGGTCGGCGCGCGATTCTGCGAGATCGCGGCGAATCAGAAGGCGCTCTATCACGCGGCGGCGGTGTTCGGCGCGAACTACGTCGCGGCCTGCCTGGACATCTCCCAGCAGCTCATGACTCGCGTGGGACTGGGCGACGTCCGCGAAGATCTGGTGGCGCTCGCGCATTCGGCGATCGACAACTGGCGCCGCAACACCGACGCGCGGCGCTTCACCGGTCCCGCCGCGCGCGGCGACACGGAGGTCCTCCAGCGCCACCTCGACGCGTTGCGCGAAGACCCGCAACTCGCAGAAATCTACGAACTTGTCGCGGGTCAGATCCTTGCTACGCAAAAGTAGCGGGTGCTAGCATCGGCCCTCTCGAAGACGGATGCGCTGAACGATGGTCTTCTTCAACTACGCAACCATGCAGATGGCCGCGAAGATCGTTTATTACGGTCCGGGCCTCTGCGGGAAGACCACCAATCTCCATCACATCTACGCCAAGACCTCCCCCGGAAGCCGCGGCGAGATGGTCAGCCTGGAGACGGAGACCGACCGCACGCTCTTCTTCGACCTCCTGCCCATCGACGTCGGAGTCATCGGCGGATTCAAGACCCGCCTCCAGCTCTACACCGTCCCCGGCCAGGTCTTCTACAACACCACCCGCAAGCTGGTGCTGAAGGGTGTCGACGGGATCGTCTTCGTGGCCGACTCCCAGATGGCCATGCTCGACGCGAACGTCGAGAGCCTGAGGAACCTGCGCGACAACCTCGCCGAGATCGGCGTGAATCTCGACGAGCTGCCGCTGGTGCTGCAGCTCAACAAGCGCGACCTGCCCAACGTCGCGCCGGTGGAGATGATGCTGGACGCGCTCGATCCGGAGCGCCGTCTCGAGCACTCGGAGGCGGTCGCCCCGACCGGCGTCGGCGTGTTCGAGACCCTCAAGCAGATCTCGAAGCTCACGCTCCGCACCTTGCGGCGGCGCATGACCGGCGACGAGCCGGTACGCCCGTCGCCGCCGGCCCGAACCGCGATGTTCCGCGTTCGCGACGACAACAGCCGTACCAACGCGCAGACGATCGCCGTGCCGGACATCGAGGAGGCGCTCGCCGAAGAGGATCGCGTGCCGGATCCGGAGCCGCAGCCTGCGCCGGTGTTCGACCCCGAGGCGACGATCGCGGCGGCGTCGATCGACCCGCGCATTCTGGCGAACGTGCCGATCGCGGAGCCGGAGCAGCAACACAGTGGAGCGGCGGCCGCGGAGCCTGCACTGAGCGCAGTCGAAGTGGCCGCCGAGCCCGAACCTGCAACGCAGCCCGAGGCGGAGTCCTACTCGCAGCCCGAGCCAGAACCTGCGGCCGAGCCAGAACCGGCGGCCACTTCGACTGCGCTCAGTGCAGGCTCCGCGGCCGCCGTTCCACTCCCCACACCCGCAGTGAAGACGGTAAAGGTGCGCAGCTCCGTCGACGTTATGGCGGAGCTCGAGGCGTTGCGCAAGCGCGCCACGCAGTCGACACCCCGCGCGCCGAAGCGCGACATCCTCGCGGACCTCGACAGCCTTCGCCCCAAGCGCGATCTCCATCGCGCCGTCCACGTCCAGCTCCCCCAGGACGTCCTCCCTCGGGCCCGCAGCGTTCGGGTTACACTATCCTTCGAGGATGAAGCCGCGGGCGTGATCGAAACCCGGGACCAGAAACTGGAACTGGGGGACATGTCCGACGTCCAGAGTCTTTCGGTCAACGTGAAGATCGATTTGTCATAGGCCGCCGCGGCCGGGATGCGAGGGGGAGTGCGATGCGCAACACATTTCTGTTGTCAGCAGTGGCTTTGTATACCGTTGCCTGCGCCACGGCGCCCGCGCCGGTGACCGTGCCCCCTGCCCCCACCGTCTCCGCCCAGATCGACAGCGAAGCCTTCCTCAAAGAGCTCGAGGCCGCGCGCGTGCACATCCTGGCCCGCACCACCACCACCACCGGGCCGCCGGCCGATGCGCCGGTGGTCGATCTCGAAGCCGCGGCCTCCATCCCCATGCCCGAGCATCGCACCATCGACTCCGCGGTGCGCCTCTTCAGCGTCGACATGAAGGACTCGATCCAGACCTCGCTGACCCGCTCCGGCAAGTACAAGACCCTCATCGACAAGGCCCTGGCCGCGGAGAAGCTCCCGAAGGGTCTCGCCTACCTGCCCGTGATCGAAAGCGCGTATCTCCCGACCCTGACCTCGCGCGCAGGCGCATACGGCATCTGGCAGTTCATGCCCGACACCGCGCGCGAGTACGGCTTGCGCGTCGACTGGTGGATCGACGAGCGCGCCGATCCGGAGCGCGCCACTGCCGCCGCCGCGCGCTACCTCAAAGACCTCCATCGCATGTTCGACGACTGGTCGCTGGCCCTGGCCGCGTACAACTGCGGACCGGGACGCGTGCGCCGCACGCTCGAGGAAGCGGGAGCGACGACGTTCTGGGAACTGCTCGATCAGGGGCTGCTGCCGAAAGAAACGCGCGGCTACGTGCCGACGTTCTACGCCACTCTGCGCATCGCCAGCGACCCCGAGAACCACGGCTTCGAGCTCGGCAAGCCTGCCGACTTCGAGGGCAAACGCGTGGAGCTGCGCGGGCCGGTTTCGCTCGCGTACGTGGCCGAGGCGATCGGCGCGGATGAGGATGTGCTGCGGGAGATGAATCCGGCATTGCGCCGCGGCGTCGTGCCGCCGGGACGCGCTTCCGTCCGCGTGCCCTCCGCGCACGCCGAGACCCTCGTCGCGCGCGCCGACTCGCTCCGCCACGAAGACGCCTACCTGAAGTACTGCGCGTTCAAAGTGCGCGACGGCGACACGGTCAAGCGCCTCGCCCGCAAGATCGGCGCGAAGCCGGAGACGATCCTGGCCATGAACAACCTCGATGAGAGCGATCGCGTCCGCGCCGGTCAGTCGATCTACCTCCCCGTCCGCGCACGCGAGATGAGCGCCCTGCTCTCCCGCAGCGTCGACTACTACGCCGTCCGCAAGGGCGACACTCTCTTCTCGATCGCGAAGAAGAACGGCCTGACCGTCGACGAGCTCCGCGACTTGAACGACCTGCCGAAGAAAGCGCGCCTGCGCCCCGGGCAGCAGTTGCGCGTGGACGCGCCGAACGCGCTGGCCGCCGGCGGCATGTAACCAGGACCTATAGGACGTATAGGACCTATACGACCTATAGGTCGTACAGGTGTGCTAGTTTCCCCCTCCCATGGCCGAGAGTAGTGACTACAAGAAAACCCTGAACCTGCCCCAGACCCCTTTCGCCATGAAGGCGAACCTGCCGCAGAACGAGCCGCCGCGTCTCGAGAAGTGGCGGGGGATGAATCTCTACCAGCTCATTCGCGAAAAGTCCGCCGGCCGCCCGAAGTTCATCCTCCACGACGGCCCGCCGTACGCCAACGGCCGCATTCACATCGGCCACGCGCTCAACAAGACCCTCAAGGACATCGTCGTGAAGTCGCGCACGATGCTCGGCTTCGACTCTCCCTACGTTCCGGGCTGGGACTGTCACGGCCTGCCCATCGAGCACGCCGTGAACAAGGAGCTGGGCTCGAAGCGTGCCTCGATGTCGTCCGCGGAGATCCGCCGCACCTGCCGCCAGTTTGCGGCGAAGTACATCGACGTTCAACGCGAGGACTTCATCCGCCTGGGAGTTCTGGGCGACTGGGATCATCCGTACACCACGATGTCGTTCGACTACGAGGCCGACATCGCCGGCGCGCTCGGACGCTTCTTCGAGACCGGTGTGGTGTACAAGGGACTGAAGCCCGTGCATTGGTGCACGTACGACCAG
>DATLOL010000025.1:0-12813 GCA_035536275.1 Thermoanaerobaculia bacterium | reverse complement strand
GTTTCGGCGGCCGAAGCGGCCGCCGCTCCACTGGGACGGGGAGCCGTCGCACACCCCGCAGCGAGCAGCAGCGCAATCGCAATCGCGCGCTTCACGGCTACTCTCCCAGCGCCGCGTAGCGGACCTGCCGCCAGCGTGCGCCCTGCGCGTCGCGGATGCGCGCCGCGAGCTTCTCGTGCAGCTCGGGCTTCCACGTCGTCCACTTGTTGAAGAACGCCGCGGTCGCCGCCTTGTCGCCTTCCTGCTGGAGCTTCAGCACTTCGCCCAGCAGCGAGCTCACGGCCTCGGGGTATTTGTCGTAATTGATCTTCAAGCGCGCGGTCTTCGGATCGGCCTCGAGCAGGCCCTTGTCCAGGAACCAGTTGAACTGGATCAACTGCATCGTCTGATACGGCTGGTCCGTGCGGGGCTTCACGTTCTGCAGCGTGCGGCGAATGCCGCTGGCCTGGATTGCCCGCAGCGACGGGTGATTCATCCGGTTCAGCGCGAAGAGCGACACGAGGTCGGACTTCATCTCCTCGACGGCATCGGCGTAGTCCTCGAGTGCGACGTCGAGCGTGCGGCCGTTCTTGTCGCGATCGGGGCCGAGGTAATGACCGATCTCGTGCCACAAGGTCCGCAGGAAGTTGCCCTCGGCCACGAGATCCTTCGCGTGCGCATCCGCCGTGGCGGCGCGCCAGACGCGTTCGTCCGAGGCGAAGATCTCGGGGTGCTTCATGATGTTCTCGCGGAGCAGGATCGTGCGGCCGTAGCGGCGCGAGAACAGCGGGTCGTTGGGCAGGATCGTGGCCGTGTTGGTGCCGCGGGCCTGGCCGAAGTCCACGATGACGTTGTAGATGCCGACGGAGATGTCTTCCTTGATCCGTTTGTGCGGGTGATAGGGAAGCGCTTCCTCGATGGCCTGCAGTCCGCCGAGGGTCTTGCGCAACTCGTCGGTGGCCTTCTCGTTGAGCAGGAGGAGGCTCATGCTGTGGAAGGCTTTGACGCCGTACAGCGCGTCGTCGTACGTCTCATAAGCGCCGATCTGCGCATTGAGGCGTTTGTAGCGCCCGGTGACCCACGACGCGTCGCCGCTCTCGTAGTCATTGGAGAGGAAATCGCGCGCGCGGTTGCGCAGGTAGCGCGCGAACTCGCTGTCGCTCTGTTCGAGCTTGAACGCGGCCTGCATGAGCAGCCGGTATACCGGGACGAGCTGGTCCGCATACGCGATCGAATACGGGACGCCGTAGAAGATCTGGGGCGACGCGCTGGTCTGCTGGGCCTTGAGCTTCGACTCGAGGTACGGATGGAGGACGCGCAGCTCGGCGTAGATGCGCAGGATCTGCAGGTCGCGATCGAGATTCGGCTTGGTGGCCCGGCGGACGACGGTGCGCTCGTCGAGGATCTCCGGGCGTGCGATCGGATACGCGGCCAGGAAGGCGTCGATCTCCTCTCTGGTCGCGTCGACCGGATACATGTTGCGGCCCGGGATGGGAGGCGAGACGGGCGCGATCGGCTCGCGCTGATTGTCGAGCGTGTGCACGATGGGGCCGGAGTGGAGCCGGTAGAGCTGGATGAGGTTCTGGGAGGCTTTCGAGGCGCCGGTCTGCACGTCCAGCACGCGCAGGCGGTCGAGCGCATACAGCGCCTGATGGTGTTTCTGTTCCTCGTACAGCTTCTGCAGGATCTGCCCCGCCTCGATGAGGTCCTTCAGCGCCGACTGCTCCTCGGGGGTCAGCGACGAGAGATCCGGCGCGAGATGAATGGTCTCGGTCTTCTTGAGGACTTCTTCCGATTTCGCGAGCGGCCAGTAGCCTTCGGGAAGCTCGTTCTTCTGCGTCTGCGCGGCCGCGGCGACGGTCACCACGGCCAGCGTGAGGGCAAGGATCGTTCTCATGGCGCGGGAAGGTATCACCGCCGGCCGTACATGGCGACGACGGTGGGACCTTTGTAACCGCGCTGCGGCGCGCCCGGCGCGACGGCGATGCCGACCTCGTCGAAGCCCCTGCCGAGGATGTTCTCGCGATGGCCGGGGGAGCGCATCCAGCCGTCGACGACGCGCGTGCCGGCGTAGCCGACGGCGAGGTTCTCGCCGATGAGCCGGTAGCGGTAGCCGCGGCGCGCGGCCCACACGAACGGGTCGATGCCGTCCGGCGAGACGTGCGCGAAATAGCGCTTCTCGAACATATCCGCGATGCGGTCGCGAGCGGCGTCGGAGAGCGCGGCGTTGAGCCGCAGCGGACCGAGGCCGTGCGCGGCGCGCTCGCGATTCATGGCCTCGACGAGGACTTCGACGCCATCGTTCGCGACGGGCTTCGGCGAGCTCGCCGGCCGCCCGAAAACGCGCGCCATGTCCCTCTCGAGCTGCGACACGTCCGCGAACGTGGACGGCGAAAGCGCGAGCGCGAAGGCGAGCGCAAGCGCGGTAAGTCGTTGTTTCTTCTCGTGCATGGGAGCTCCGTCGGTTTTGGACCGGTGCGGAGTATCGCAATGGGCGGACCAGATGGACCGCCGGGCGCGCAGGCGAGACGCCGGCGCGCCAGCCGGCGAGGACGCCGGCGCTCCGATGGCCTGTGGAGCGCTGCCGTCTCGGCGGCTGAACAGGGAGCGTCTCGCTCCCGGGCGGCGGGACGCTGTCTGCTCAGCCGCCGACGTGCCGGATCCGAACCCGGTTTTCGTGCACGATCCACAACTCGTTGCGAAGTTCACGCGCGCGGAGCATGTCGACGAGGTGCGCGGCTACGGCAAGGACGTGCCGTTTGTCCTGACTCTTCAGGCGAAACACGACCATCCCAGGGCTCGTCGCTGGCGGAAACGAGCGAATGTTCGAGAACCCGCGGTCGAACGTCACGAGGATTCGTTCCTCAGAGATACAGATTGCGGCGAGACGGGAGTCGGGCTCGCCCGAGAGCCGCTCGTCTTCCACAGTGAGAGAATCCCAGCCGGCTTCGCGGAGTAGTTCGCTCAACTCTCCGGGGAGATTTTCATCGACCTTGAACTTCACGCCGGAAGCCCGACCACCTCTTCGCGAGCCAGGTCAGCGGCGTATGCGATGCAGGCCTGGATCGCTTCCGCCGTGAGCCGTGGGTAGCTCTGCAGCATCTCGGCTTCCGGAACGCCGGCCGCGAGATTGTCGAGGACGACCGAAACCAGAATGCGTGTTCCGGCGACGCACGCCTGTCCGTGGCAGACGTCGGGATCGACCGTGATGTGTTGTCGCCAATTCATGGGTCTTCGCGGACGATTCTACGCTCGGCGATGACGTGTCGCCACGCCGCGCGCGCTTTCGATTACCCTACGCCCCCGATGTGCCTCATCGTCCTCGCGCACCGCGTTTCCGACGACCTGCCGTTCGTGCTCGCCGCGAACCGCGACGAGGACTATGACCGGCCGACGCACGACGCGCATCCGTGGGCGGGGGCGGAGGACATCGTGGGCGGACGGGATGCCTTGTATGGTGGGTCGTGGCTGGCGGTGCGGCGGGGCGGGCGGTTCGCGGCGGTGACGAACCTGCGCGGCGCGGAGCGGCGCAAGCGCTCGCGGGGATTTCTCGTCCGCGACTTCGTGGCCGGCGGCATGGACGCCGCCGCGTATGCGGAGACGATCGCGCGCGACGCGAACTCCTACGCGGGGTTCCATCTGTTCGCCGGCAACGTGGCGGGGGAGCTGATGTACATCACGCCGGAGGTGCAGGCGCCGCTCGAGCCTGGCGTGCACGCGTTCAGCAATGCGCCGTCCGACGAGCAGTGGCCGAAAACCGATTACGCGATCACGTGCCTGCAGAACGTTCTGGCCGTGACGAACCTCGACGCGCTGGTCGACGAGCTGATGCGGTTTCTCTGCACGCCGCGTGGCACCGGCGCCGTGGAGAGCGAGGTCTTTCTGGCTGGGGATCGCTACGGAACGCGTTCGTCAGCGGTGATCGTGGCCACGCGCAGCGAGATTCTCTTCGCTGAACAGACTTACGCGCGCGGTGGAGTCGCTCTCGGCGACCGACGACTGTTCTGTCTCGTGCGTTGAGTGCCTTCACACGCTGATTGTTTCCGCAAACTTGCTGAAATCAGGGGCGCGAACGGTGTGTGTTTCAGCAAACTTGCTGAACGATGAGGCATTAACCGTCGTGCTTTCAGCAAACCTGCTGAAGTCGAGCGCTTCCACACTCGTGAATTCAGTAAACTCGATGAGCAAGTCCGCAAACTTGCTGAATTCCGCCCCGTGACAGATCAGTTTTTCGCGATCAACGCTGAAAAACGTCGCATCAACGACAGTGAATTCAGCAAAGATGCTGAAAAACTGGCCGTCACCAACTGTGGATTCAGCAAACATGCTGAAAAATCGGCAATCACGAGTCGTGGATTCAGCAAAAATGCTGAAAATGCGGTGTCCACCACCGTTCTTTCCGCAACTTTGCTGAAAAACCGGCCAACTATGGAGCTATTCGCTGGCCTTCCCGATGTGTGTCTCCCGGTCGCCGATGGTCAGGCGGTTGTGCACGTCGCGCACGCCTCCGCACGACCAGGCCACATCCTCCGCGATCCGCTTCTCACGCCTGCTCGACACCACACCCGTCAGCGTCACCTCGGCGTCCTGCACCGCGACCTCGATGTCCGTCGCGTCGACGTCGTCGTGGTCGGTGAGCCGCTCGTTCACCGTCTCGCGGATGCTCTCGTCCGATCGCCGCCAGTTCTTCGGGCCGCGGCCGCGATGGCTGGGCGCCTCGCGCGTGTAGTTGTCGTGGCGTCCGGCGCCGCTCCAGCCGGCGTCGCGGGCGTAGTCGGCGCCCAGGCCGCCGCGGTGCGTGTCGCGGGCCCAGGGACCGTCGAACCGGTGCTGCGGGCCGTACGGTCCGCCGGAGAACTCGCCGCGATCGCGCTCGTCGAAGTCGCGGTCGCGGTCGTTTCGATAGACCATAGATCCTCCTTTTTCATGAAGGAGACTCTGCAAGATTGAAGCGCAGCGCGAGGCATTTGCGCATCTGTCGCGGCTGGAGCGGGCGACCCGGGTGTAGCATTTCGCGACGATGAAAACGACGGCACTGCTGCCCGCGCTCCTGCTGCTCGCCGCCTGCGCCTCGCCGACGGCGGTCATCGACAAACGCAATTTCAACTGCGGCGAAGACGGCCACGAAGTCGGCATCGCCGCCGGCTTCGAAGACCCCCGCCGTACCGAGCACCTGGGCGAGCCCGCCTTCCTCGTGGAAGTCGGGAACAACTCGCACGACGAGATCACCGTCGACAAAGTGTGGGTCCAGCCGAGCAACAAGAACCAGACCCGCATCGACACCGCGGTCGAGACGGAGGACGTCGTCATCGCCGAGGGCGAGGCGCACCTGTACCGGATGCCGGCGCGGTCGCCTCTGTACGCGGAGCCGGAGATCGACCCGACGAAGATCCGCTACCGCCGCGACCTGCTCGAGTTCTCCGTGACGGTGTCGCTGACGAACGGCGACGACTATCGCTGCGGATTCGTGGTCCAGCTGGAGGATTGAGCGGCGGATCGATCTGGCCGAGGTACGTGACGATCACGTTCGGCTGGGGCTCGATGCCGAACGCCGTCGCCCGCGCGTAGCCGCGCAGGACCAGCTCGCGGTTGATGAACATCGCGTCCGGCGAGCGGTAGACCAGGTACTTCCCGTCCGGCTGTTTCTCGACCATCACCCACGACGTGCCGATGGTCCAGCGCAGCAGGTCGGCTGCCCGCGCGGGATCGAGGATCTCGACGCCCGCGAGCTGGATGCGCTCGCGCGCGCCTTCGCGCTCGACGGTGATCGAGAGCGCGCCGTCGATCGACACGACGCGCACCATCGTGGCCTGTGCGGAAATCGAGAGAAGAAAAATGAAGGGGAGGAGAAGAAGTCTCATATGCGTCTGCGTGGGCGCAGAGGAGGCCAGCGCGCGCCGCGGGACGCGGACTCGAGTGTGGGAGGGCCAGTGTAGCACTGGCCCGGTGCTGAGTGGGTTGTCAGTTGTCGGTTGTCGGTTCTCTGTGGTGAGTGGGTTTCAGGCCATGCCTCGCAGACAACTGACAACCGACAACCGACAACTGACAACATTCTTATCTCTCTGATACGGCAGAGGTTAAGTGGCATCTTCCTCGCACTTTCTGACCCCTCAGGAGGACGCTAATGGATACGACTCGTGAACTGCAGATGCCGTGTGGGTGTGAGGTCGGGGCGTCGCTGCATCCGAACGTGCATGAGCACGTGGGGACGAGCCTGACGCTGTCGGAACGCTCCGGGATGCGCGGGAAACTCGACACGCTCAAGTCCCGCGGACTCTCGAAAGTGCACACCGCGCAGAGCTCGTTGCGCGACGGAACGAAGTCGCAGGTGACGAAGATGAACGACTCGATGAAGAACAAGCCGATGCTGTGGGCCGGCGTCGCCGCCGCCTCCGGATTCGGACTCGGACTCATCGGCCGCATCGCGCACTGGCGCAGCAGGCAACGCCGCATCACGCCGGACCTGATCATCATCGAGACCGGCTGCTGACTCATGGGCGCGGCGGCGGACACAAACCGCCGCGCCTAGTTCACCGATGAGTGACAAACCGCCGCCCCCGCTTCGCGTAAATACGAATCAGTTCGTACAACGAAGGCGGGGGTGCTATGCGTCGAGCTGCGCTACTGGTGTTATTTCTCTCCACGGTGGTGTGTGCCGGCGCTGCCGAGCCGATCACGCTCGAGCCCACTGAGGCGCCGATTCAGATCGACGGCGACCTCGGGGACGCGGCCTGGCAGCGGGCCACGCTGTACGAGACCTGGTACGAGACCAACCCCGGAGACAACATCGAGCCGAGGGTGAAGACCGTCGGCCGCGTCACGTACGACAGCCGCTTCATCTACTTCGCCGTCGAGGCATTCGATCCCGATCCGAAGGCCATCAGCGCGCAGTACGCCGATCACGACCAGATCAGCGGCAACACCGACGACTACGTCGGCATCCTCCTGGACACGCGCAACGACGGCAAGACCGGCTACCTGTTCCTGCTCACCGCGCGCGGCGTGCAGTACGACGCGATCACCGACGACGGCGGGTCGGGCGAAGACAACTCCCCCGATTTCTTCTGGGACTCCGCGACGAAGATTCACGACAAGGGATGGAGCGCCGAGGCGCGCATCCCGTTCTCGTCGCTGCGGTACGACGGCGCCAACCCCCCGCAGTGGGGACTGATGCTGTACCGCAACTATCCGCGCGACCGGCGCTACCAGATCTTCACGGACAAGCTCCCGCGCAACGTGAACTGTTTCGTCTGCAACTGGGGGAAGGTCACCGGACTGCGCGGCCTGCCGACGGGCGACCACATCGTCATCGCGCCGTACGTCACCGCGAATTCGCTCGGCCAGCCGCGCGAGAACAAGCTCGGGAACGAGATCGTGACCCGGCCCGTGGCCGCGGAGGGTGGCTTCGATCTGAAGTGGAGTCCGACCGCGGACATGGCCATCGACGCGACCCTCAATCCCGACTTCTCGCAGGTCGAATCCGACGTCGCGGTGATCTCGACGAACGAGCGCTTTGCCGTGTTCCTGCCCGAGAAGCGGCCGTTCTTCCTGGAAGGGGTGGAGCTCTTCTCCACGCCCATTCAGGCGGTCTACACGCGCACGATCACCTCCCCCCGCTGGGGCGCGCGCACGACCGGCAAGACCGGCAACTACGCGTACACGATGCTGGTGACGCAGGACCGCGGCGGCGGAGACGTGATCGTGCCGGACGCGTTCGGGTCGCGGTTCGCGCTGCAGGACTATTCGTCGATCGCCGCCATCGGCCGCGTGCGCCGCGATCTCGCCAACCGCTCGTTCGTGAGCCTGCTCTTCACGACACGCGAGTCCGAAGGCGGCGCACACAACCGCGTCCTCGGACCTGACTTCCAGTGGCGCTTCAACGACAACGACACGCTCACGGGCCAGCTCCTCTACAGCGATACCCGCACGCCGGAGCTTCCGGACCTCGATCCGGAGTGGACGGGCGAGGAGAAGTCCGGCCACGCCGCGTTCGTGCAGTTCACGCACTCGACGGCGAAGCACGACTTCTACGTCAGCGGCAGCGACTACGCGAAGGACTTCCGCGCCGACAACGGCTTCGTGCCCCAGGTCGGATGGCGCGGCAGCTACATGGAGGGGGGCCGCACGTGGCGTCCGAAGGGCTTCTTCAGCCGGATCCGCTATTTCGCCATGGGCGAGTATCAGCAGGCCGCCGACGAGGGCGGGATGCTGTTCCGCATGGTCTCGACCGGCTTCGGCGCGGACGGCAAGTTCCGCTCGTTCACGCGCCTCCGCGCCGCGCACGAGACGGTCAAGGTCGATCAGGACGGGCCGACGCTGGATCGCGACCGCCTGTACTACCAGTTGCAGTTCGCGGTGAATCGCATCATCAGCTTCGTCAGCTTCGACGGCTGGGTCGGCGATGAGATCGACTTCGCGAAGAGCCGCCTCGGCAGAGGCGCCGACGTGAACTTCAACGCCACGCTCCGGCCGACCGTTCACCTCCAGCTCAATCTCACGACGGGCGTGCGCTGGCTGAACATCGAAGGAGATCGCCTGTTCACGTCGCAGGTCGAACGGCTGCGCGCGAACTACACGTTCAACCCGCGCATGTTCCTGCGCGCGATCGTGCAGAACCGGCGCACACATCTCGACCGCACGCTCGCCGGCACCACCACCCGCTTCGGCGGAAGCCTCGGCAGCCAGTTGCTCTTCGCATACAAACTGAACTGGCAGACCGTGGCGTACGTCGGCTTCGGCGATCTCCGCGAGGTGACGAACGCGGAAGGAAACGAGGGCGACTTCGAGCCGAGCAGCCGGCAGGTCTTCGCGAAGATCAGCTACGCGTTCCAGCGGTAGGTAGGGAAAAGCCAGCGGCTCGGAATGACACGCTTAAGTCAAGGCCATTGGGCTCCCAGCCGGCGGTCCGGGGCGGAGTCAGATGATGTTGCGGACGGCGCGGATGTCGGCGTCCAGGGGGCGGTCGTAGGTGACCGGGCGGGCGGCGGCGCGCACCTTCAGGTAGAGCTCGCGCGTGCCTTGTCCGAGCTGGGTGGCGATGTTGTTTGCGCGGCCGTCCACCGCTTCCTCGAACTGTCGCGCCTGGGCCTCGGCGTTGGCGACGTCGAGGAGGCGTGGCGCGGGCTGGTTCGGGTCGTAGTTGAAGACCGCACGCCACTCCACCGCCTGCGCCGCGGTCAGCAGCTCGATGGCCAGGACGCTGCGCACGTTCGACAGCACCGTGCGCAGCTTGCGCGCGGCGTGCGTCGACATCGACACGTGATCCTCGGAGTTCCCGCCGGTCGGAATCGAGTCCACGGACGCGGGATGCGAGAGCACCTTGTTCTCCGACACGATCGATGCGGCCGTGTACTGGAGAATCATCAGTCCCGAGTTCACGCCGGGGCGGGTGGTGAGGTTCTGCGGCAGGCCGCGGTTGTGATGACCGTCGAGCATCATCTGCGTGCGGCGCTCGGAGATGTTGCCCAGCTCGTGCACGGCGATGGTCAGGAAGTCGGCGGCCAGGGCGAGCGGCTGTCCGTGGAAGTTGCCGGCCGAGTACGCGAGGCGCGTCTCGCCGTGATACCACTCCGGCCAGTTCGCGCGGAACTGCAGGTCGAAGGGATCGCCCTCGCCGGGGAAGAACAGGGGATTGTCGGTCGCGGCGTTGAGCTCTCGCTCGGCGATGCCCCGCACGAAGCGGAGCGTGTCGCGCGTGGCGCCGTGCACCTGCGGCGCGCAGCGGAGCGAATACGCGTCCTGCACCGCTCCGGCGCGCTCGACGAGACGCGAGCCGGCCAGCAGCTCACGAATTCGTTGCGCGGACTCGATCTGGCCGGGGTGGCCGCGCTCTTCGTGCACCTTCGCATCGAGCGCGCGCGTGCAGCCGGTCATCGCCTCCATCACCAGCGCGGCCGCGGCGTCGGCGACGTCGGCGAGACGCTCCGCGTCGTGCACCGCGAGGGCGAGCATGGCCGCGGAGAAGTTCGCGCCGTTCACGAGGCCCAGCCCTTCCTTGAACGTCGGCTTCATCTCCTCGGCCGTGAATCCAAGGATCGCGGGAAGCTCCCGTGCATCGCGAAGGGTGCGGTCGTCGAGGGTGTAGAAGCGACCCTCGCCGAGGAGGGTGACGAAGAGGTGGGAGAGAGGACAGAGATCGCCGCTCGCGCCGACGCTGCCGCGCAGCGGGACGAGCGGAATCACGCCGCGGTTGAGCATGGCCTCGACGATGTCCACCAGCTTGGTGCGCACGCCGGAGTGGCCGCGCAGAAACGCGTTCACGCGGGTCGCCAGCGCGCCGCGCACGACCTCGGGCGGGTAGTAGTTCGCGAGATCGTCGGGATCGGAGTTGTCGCCGACGCCGACGGAGTGCGAGAGCAGGAGATTGCGCTGGAGCTGCTCGAGATCGTCCGGCGCGATCGGCTTGTCCTTGAACTCGCCGAAGCCGGTGGTGACGCCGTACTCGGTCGGCGCCGCTTTGCCGGCCGCGTACGCGCGGCGGTAGTTGTCGACGATCTGGGCGATCAGGGCTTCGCTCTGCGCGACGCGCTCGTGGGTGGCGGGATCGCGCTCGACGGGCTCATCGCCGCGCGCGATCTGCACGAGCTGTTCGATGGTCAGGGACTCGCCGTCGAGACGGATGGTCATGCGCGTGTCATCCCGAGCGAAGTCGACGTGGGCTGTTGCTGGTTGCTGGTTACTGGTTGCTTGCGAAGCGCCTGAGGAACCAGCAACCAGCAACCAGCAACATCCCGGGGACTCATGCGGACACCTCAGTCAGCATGTTTTTGATGGTGTCGATCAGCTCCGCGCGCGGCACGTTGATCTGTCCCGCGCGCTGCGCCAGATACTCCTTGCGGTCCGCGGTCGGCTTCATGCGCTCGCGGCCGGCGACGAGGTCTTTGATCGTGACTGTGCCCTGCTCCTTCTCGTTCGAGCCGTAGAGGATCGCCAGGGGGATGTCGTACTGATCGGCGTACTTGAGCTGCTTGCCCGGACCTTTGGCGGTGCCGAGGTAGAGCTCCGTGGGGATGCCGGCGCGGCGCAGTTCCCAGGTCATGGCCACGTAGTCGCTGTTGAGCGACGCGTCCATGTTCGTGATGAGTACGCGCGCCGTGGCTTTCTGCTGGCCGATGCGACCCAGCGACGTCAGCGCGGCGAGGAGGCGGTCGACGCCGATCGAGGCGCCGACGGCGGGGATGCGCTCATTGAGAAAACGCATCACCAGGTCGTCGTAACGGCCGCCGCCGAAGATGGAGCCGAACTGCGGCGCGTCGAGGAGGATGGCCTCGAAGACGGGGCCGGTGTAGTAGGCCAGTCCGCGGGCGATGGAGAGATCGAGCGAGACTTTGTCGTCGTCGTAGCCGAGGGAGTAGAGGTGGCTGGAGATGCGCTCGACGAGGTCGAGCTGCGCGGGTGCGGCGGCAACGCTCGCGAACAGCTCGCGCACTTGCGTGAGCACGTCGCGACGCGAGCCGCGCACGCCGAGGAACGTCTCGATCTTCGAGACCTGGTCGCGGGAGAGGCCGACGCCGCGGATCGTGTCGCCCGACTCGTCCTTGTAGCCTTCCATCAGCTCAAGCTTCACCTTGTCCAGGCCGACCTTGTCGAGCTTGTCGAGCACGCGGAACACTTCCACGCCCTGCTCGGTGCCGATGCCGGCGTAGTCGAGGAGCAGGTTGAGGATGGCCCGGCTGGAGAAGCGCACCAGATACGGCCCGACGTTCAGGGCGGAGAGCGTGTCGCACATCCCGGCGATGATCTCGGTGTCGGCGACTTCGCTCTCGACGCCGACGGAGTCGAGGTCGAACTGGGTGAACTCGCGGTAGCGACCCTTGTCCGGCTTGTCGGCGCGCCACACCGAAGCGACCTGGTAGCGGCGGAAGGGGCGAGGCAGCTCGAGGCGATGCTCGGCGATGACGCGCGCCAGCGGTACGGTGAGATCGAAGCGCAGCCCCAGTTCTTCCTTCTCCGGATTGGTGACGCGGAAGATCGAGCGCTGGGCCTCGGCGCCGGCACTGCCGGAGAGGACGTCGAGAAACTCGACCGCGGGCGTGGAAAGGGGGACGAAGCCGTAGTTCTCGTAGACGCCGCGGATGGTGTCGATCATCTGCTGGCGGGCCAGCATCTGGTCGGGGAGCAGGTCGCGGAATCCGCGGCTCAGCCGCGGCTGGACCGTATCAGGCATGTTGGGGCGCGTCCTTCAGGAGGGGGTTGGTACCAGGGGTGGGGCTCGAACCCACGACCCCCAGATCCACAATCTGGTGCTCTAACCAACTGAGCTACCCCGGCACAAGGGAGCGCGATGATACTGCGGGCGCTGCCCGGCGTCCAGAACAGCCGAACGGGAGACGTATTCCGGCGATCGGCACCCGCGCGCCCCTCAGTCGAACACGTACTCGTTCCCGTTCTGCGCGGTGAGAGTGAGGTTGGGGAAGTAGCGCGTCCGGTTGCCTCCGTCGGTCGCGTGCACGCTGTAGGTCGCGCGCGGCGCGAAGAAACCGTCGGCGGGAGGCGTGCCGGCGATGACGATGACGCGGCCATCGCGAATGGCGCCCTTGCCGGCGCGCCACTCGACGTGCGTCTGTTCATGGACTACGACCACAGCGTGCAAGCGAGTCGCCGGCGACGTGTGGCCTGTCATTGAGGGGAGGGTTGGGCTCTCCGAAGCGGCGAGTCCTGCGAGCCGGAAGGATAGAGGGAAGGATGGCGAGGGCGCGGTTCAGTATTGGACAAGGGGGGCCAGTCAGTCCCCTCTCCCCGCGCGCGGGGAGAGGGTTAGGGTGAGGGGCCGTTCCTCGCAGCGGTGCATGACCCCTCACCCTGGCCCTCTCCCCCAGGGGGGAGAGGGGACTG
>DATLOL010000024.1:0-27281 GCA_035536275.1 Thermoanaerobaculia bacterium | reverse complement strand
GGCGGGCTTTAGCCCGCCGAAGGGGTCCGGCGGGCTAAAGCCCGCCGCTCCACCAGCAACCAGCAACACCGAGCGAAGCGAGGAACACCATGAATCTAATGTTCGATTTGAAGTACGCGTGGCGCCTGATGAGGAAGTCATGGGGCTATTCACTGATGTGCGCGAGCGTCGTCGCGCTCAGTGTGGGACTGGCGGTGTGGGTGAACACGCTGCTGTACAGCCAGATGTTCCTGCCCCTCGGCCTGCCCGGCTCGGAGCGCTGGTACAGCGTGCAGATCGCGCCGGACGCGACGAGCCGCGTACGGCCCTCCGTGGACCACTACACGTGGCAGAAGCTGATGGAGAACGGACGCGCCGCCGTCCACCTGGGCGCGTTCGCGAACAAGACCGCGGTGCTCAGTGAGGGCCAGGCCAGCACGAGCCTGCGGGGCACCCTGATCACTCCGCGGCTGCTGCAGGGAATCCGTCCGGCTGTCGGCCGCATGTTGCGCGACTCCGACGCCCAGCCCGGCGCCGCACCGGTGGCCCTGATCTCCCATGAGGCGTGGCAGCTGTATTTCGGAGGCGACCGGAACATCGCCGGCCGCATGGCCCGCGTCGACGCCGCCCCGGTGCAGATCATCGGCGTGCTGCCGGAGGGCTTCCTGGTCCTCGACGACTACGAGCTCTGGCAGCCGCTGGAGAAGCCCACGCTCACGCGACCGCAGGACTCCACGCTCATCGTGTATCCGCTCATCGAGGTGCGCGAGGGACAGAACGTCGCCGCGATCGAGAACGAGATGAAGACCGTGCTCGCGCGCGTCAACGCCGATCATCCCGACCTGTTCAATGCGAAGCGGTGGGCGGGCCTCATCCCCGCGAATCGCATGTTCACGCACGGCGCGGCGCCCATCGTCACGATGATGAGCTTCATGGCCATCGGCGTCCTGCTGATCGGCTGCGTGAACATCAGCATGGTCTTTCTGGCGCGCCTGCTGGAGCGCAGCCGCGAGCTTGCTCTGCGCACGGCTTTGGGCGCGGCCCGCTCGCGTCTGTTGCGGCAATGTCTCATGGAGACGGCGCTGATCGTGGTGGTGGGACTGATCGCCGGCTATGTGCTGGCCACGCTGGGCGTCGAATGGACCCACGGCATCAGCAGCTTCGGTTCGCGCGTGCTCAACGGCGGGCGCTCGACGAACGTGCCGATGATGCGGCCCTTCGACGCGGTGGCGGCGATCGGCTTCGCCACGATGGTCTGGTTTCTCAGCACGCTCATTCCGGCGTGGCGCATCACCCGCCAGGACCCTGCGGTCGCGCTGGCCGGCAGCGGCAAGGGCGTCTCCGTGCGCAGCAGGAACCGCAGCGTCGGTTTCCTGGTGGGACTGCAGGTCGTCGTCTCCTGCCTGGTGCTGGTGATGTGCGGCAATGTCGTGACGGCGCTGCAGCGCGAGACGGCGAAGCCGAACGGACTGGAGATCGCGGGCGTGATGTTGTCCACGGACCGCACGGTCTTCGACGCGCGCTACAAACAGCCCGCGCAGCGTCTTCGGTACTGGGAAGACCTCACCGCATCCATCGAGAGCAAGGTGCCCGGCGCGTCGGCCGCGTTCACCACCGCGCCGCCAACCCGGCCCGTACGCGTGGCCATGACCGTGGAGACGCAGCAGCGCCGCGACAAGGAAGGCGCGCTGACTCTGCCCCTCACTGTCGTCTCCGACAACTACTTCCAGCTCATGGGCGTGAGGTTGCGGTCGGGCCGCCTCTTCGACGGCACGGACACGCCGCAGTCGCTCCCGGTCGCGGTCGTCGACGAGAAGATGGCCGCGCGCTTCTGGCCGGACGGCAACGTCCTCGGCAAGCGCATCCGCCTCAACTCGTCCGCGGCCGGAGAGTGGCTGACCATCGTCGGCGTGGTGTCCGCGGTCCGCGGCGCGCCGTACCGCGCGGACGCGGATCTGGGATCGCTCTATCAGCCGCTCCGCCAGACCACCCCGGAGGCGTTTCACATCCTGGTCAAGGCGGCCGGCGATCGCCGGCGGGAAGTGCGCGCCGCGGCCTATGCCGTCGATCGCGATCTGCCGCTGCACAACCTGCAGCCGGTTCACGATTACATGGCCGCGATCAACCTCTCTTATCCGGCCATGACCAAGTGCTTCATCGCCATCGCTCTCATCACCGCGCTGCTCGCGGCGTCGGGACTGTTCGGCTTGATCAGCCGCTCGGTCGCGCAGCGCACGCAGGAAGTGGGGATCCGCCGTGCACTGGGCGCGACGCCGTGGCGGGCCGCGTCGATGTTCCTGCGACAGGGCGCGATCTATCTCTCGGTGGCCGCGATCGGGCTGGCTCTGGGCATCCTGATGATGCCGGCGCTGAGCCGGGCCATCCCGAACATCCTCGAACAGGTCGTCCCCGTCACCGCCGCAGTGGTCGTCCTGATGGCGGCCGTCATTTCCACCGCTTCTTATCTGCCCACGCGGCGCGCGGTCGCGCTCGAGCCGGGCGATGCACTTCGTTACGAATAGGAGAAACGCACATGAGTCTCGTCAGCATGCACGGCATCAAGAAAGTCTTCCTCACCGATGAAATGGAAACCCTGGCCCTGGACGACATCGATCTGGTGATCGAGAAGGGTGAATACGTCTCGATCAGCGGCCCGTCCGGGTGCGGCAAGTCGACGCTGCTCTCGGTCATGGGTCTGCTGAATTCGGCGTCCGAGGGGAAGTACTTCCTCAATGGCGCGGAAGTAACGGCGCTGCACCCGACCGAGCAGGCCCGCGTGCGCAATCGCGAGATCGGCTTCATCTTCCAGGCCTTCAACCTGATCAGCGACATGACCACGTTCGAGAACGTGGAGCTGCCGCTGGTGTTCCGCAGCGACCTGTCCAAGAAGCAGCGCCGGGAGATGGTGGAGTCGGCCCTCGCGCAGGTGAACATCCTGGAGCGCAAGAATCACTTCCCGGCCCAGATGTCGGGCGGCCAGCAGCAGCGCGTGGCCATCGCGCGCGCACTGGTGGGAAATCCGAAAGTGCTGCTCGCGGACGAGCCGACCGGCAACCTGGACTCGAAGAACGCGCAGTTGATCATGGACCTCCTCGACGCGCTGCACGCGAAAGGGAGCACGATCGTGATGGTGACGCACGACCCGCGCTTCGCGGCACGCGCGGAGCGCCAGGTGTCGCTGTTCGACGGGCGGATCGTGGAGGACCTGCGGTTGCGGGCGACGGCGTAACGCCGGCTCTGGCCGGCACGGGCTGGGCGCCGAGACGGCGCCCGCCCACCCGCTGTTGTTGCGTGCCTATCCGGTGCAGTAGCGTAGCTGCGTGCTACCGAAAACGTACATCGAAACCAGTGTCATCAGCTACCTCACCGCGCGACCGAGCCGCGACCAGATAGCCACGGCGCATCAAGAACTTACACGAGGCTGGTGGGACCGGCGGCGAACGCGGTTCGATATCTACGACTCGGAACTGGTTGTGCAGGAGGCCGCTCGGGGAGACTCAGCCTTCGCGAAGGCTCGGCTGGAATCGATCGTCGGCTACCCCGTTCTCGTTATTACTCCGGCGGCACGAGCGCTCGCAGATACGATTCTCCAGAGTGCCGTGCTCCCGTCAAAGGCCGCGGCCGACGCGCTACATATCGCACTCGCGGCGGTGAACGGTATGAACTTTCTCGTGACGTGGAACTGCACACATATCGCAAACGGATTTATATTGCAGGGCGTGAACACGATCTGCCGAAGCGCTGGTCTCGAGCCGCCGATCGTCTGCACGCCTGAGGAGTTGATGGAGGGCTGAAAGTGATCTGGGAAGATCCTATCGTCGCTGAGACCCGCGCTCTCCGGCAGGAACTGATGGATGAAGTCGGGAATGATCTGGACGCTCTTGTGAAATATCTGAAGGAGCGGGAGCTCGATCATCCTGAGCGCCTTGTGTCTCTACCGCCACGGCGACCTGAAGTCACGGCGTCAACGAAGAACGAGAAATCGGGCGGCTAATTCACGGGCACGACGCACCAGTGTCGCCTCGACCTCGGGTCACCTCGGGCGCGAGGCACGTCCCGGTGGGCACGCTCGGAAGCATCTGGAAGCAAGCTGGGTTGAAAAAGGACTGAGGAACTGCATGGAATACGTCGTCATTCTCGAACAGGGCGAGTCATCTGTCGGAGCGTACGTCCCCGATCTCCCGGGTTGCGTCGCGGTCGCGGAGACGCGTGGTGAGGCAATGGAGCTCATTCGTGAGGCTGTTGAACTTCACCTCGAGAGTCTCCGCGAGAATGGTGAGCCCGTGCCGTCACCGCACTCGTTCGTAGAACGCATCGCAGTCTAACCGGTCCGGCCAACTCTCCGCCGCAGCCGACGCCAACCGCGCGGCGGTTGCTCCGCGGCAACCTGGACTCGAAGAACGCGCAGCGGGCGACGGCGTAACGCGCGTCACCTGTGGAGCGGCGGCCGCCCTCGGCCGCCGTTTTCTCTCCGCGGCCGAATCGGCCGCCACCGCTCACGCTGCCGTCAATGCGTGCGACAACTCCTCAGCCGTCTCTTCCGGCGAATCGCGGGTCAGATAGCGACGCAAGCGAATCTCGGGCGGAAGCTGAGCTGCAGAGAGACCTCTCGGTACGATCGCAACCACTCTCTTACCCATCCCGATCGCAGCACCGAGCTCGAAAAACAAGTTTGGCTGGCTTGGAGACGTGGAATCGATGAGCGTCACCACGATGTCGCTACTCCGCAGGCCGTCCTCCAGCGCGTCCCGCAACGATTCACCCGGTTGGACCCGGAACTGATCGAACCAGACGTCTACGCCGCGTTTGGATAGAGCCTCAGCAAACGACTTCGCCCACACGGCATCGTTGTGCGAATAGGAGATGAAGACCTGAAGGCTATTTGACGACTTTTCGCTTGCCATGACCTGCGACTCTTCGTTTCAGTTGTCTGAAGTATGCGTCAACGTCATTCAGCTCGATCAGATTCTGTTTCTTCAGAAACACGGGCGTGCCCGGTTTCCCCTGAAGCTCGCCCGGGGTGATCCCGGAGAGTACCGCGATGATCGGAATTCTTCGACCCCACGCCGCGCCTAGCTCCGCCCAAACATATGGTCGTTCGAGTGCCCACGGGGTTAGCAACACGACAAGTTCGTGAGCACGTTCCAGGAAAGCGAGGATATCGTCTTCGAAATCCGCACCAGCATCGACCTGAGCTTCATCGAGGAACGGTTTAGCTCCGGCGGACTCGATCTCGCGCGCGATCTGCTTAGCGATCCAAGTATCTCGGCTGCTGTGACTTACGAACACGAGATGCTCGTTTCTCCGTCCTGAGCGCGCCTTCACGCGAGTCAGTTTACCTCGGTGCTCGCGCACGCTTCACACCCGCCCGCGCTGAAAGGCATCGATGCTCCCGCCCACCCGCCGGCGAGACGCCGGCGGACCGGCCGGCCGGAGGCCGGCGTTACTTCGAAGCGACGGCTTTCGCCGTCGCTTCCACCTGGGCACGGGTGACGTCAGTCGGGCTGATCGCGAGGTGGGCGAAGCCTTCCGCCAACTCGATCATCACGATCCACAGATGTTCTTCAGAGAACAGGACCGCCCGTTTGCCGATCCCGTCGAGCTTTTGCGGCTCGCCCCCGCCCGCTTCCCGCTTCGACGCAACCTGCAGATCGAAGTACTCGGGAATGGATTCGGCCGAGACCATGCCCTCCCGGATCGCCTTCAGTTCGAAGAACGAGAGGTTCACGCCGAGCTGTCCTTCCGGACGGTCTTTCGTCCACGAGCAAACCGTGAAGCCTGGCGAATACTCGACCGGGTCCACCGTCTCGAGCTCCACTCCCAGCGCGGTATTCACTTCGGTCGCGGTCAGCCATGCGGCGCACGCCGCACTGCCTTCCGCTCGCAAGTCGGATGCGGCCGCGGAAGCGAGAAGCAGAACGAATCCAACGAACCCCCACGGGCGCACCACACGCTTTGCCTGCATGACGTGGATCTTAAGACACTTCGGATGGTGTCGACCTCGCGGATAACGCGAGCGCGACGTAGTAACCCAGGATCGGCGAGACTCCGTATCCCATCACCGGCACGGGAAACGTTCCCCACGCCGGTGCAATCGTCACCATGGCCACATACACGCCCAGAGCCAGGGCCATCAGGCTTTGGCGACGCTGTGCCCACATGAGAAAGTACGGAGTCGGCAACAGGAGAAGGGCGACTGTTGCCAGGAATGCCCATGCCGCGCCTCTCGCGCTGGCCGCCTCGAAGATTCCTTCGACGTGGCGCACGGGCTTCAACGGATCCAGGCGAATGAGCGACACGACCGAGCACGCGATCAACGCACCGAGGCCGACGGCGAGCTTCCGCGGATCGGATTTCAGATCGCGGAAAAGAATGACTCCGCAAGCCGCCGCAAAGCTGCACGCCTGTGCCGCGTCCGGCTGCAGCGCAAGGAGGATTGCCGTCGCTGCCGCAGTGCCGAGCATGAGGTACGGGTTGGGTGCCGTTGCCACACAGGCAATCATCAGAGGTGCGACGACAGCGGATGCGTGCAGCCCGAAACTGCCGAAAAACACCCATCGGTGAACGCCGTCTACGCCGTGTGACGCGAATGTCGCGAGGATGGCTATTATGCTGACGATCGTCGTCGCATACCAGGCAGCTCGACTCAGCGGCCAGGCCGAGTACCTCATCACCGCGAATCCCACCAGTCCGACGGCAGCCGCGGCGAGATTCATCGACCACGCGCTCGTGGGCACGTCGAGCTCCCGCATGGTGAGCACACCGACGATCAGTGCCGGAAGTGGTGCGCAAACAGGCAGTAGATCAGCCAGTCGCGGTCGCGGAACGCTCATCACTTCAGCTTACTCAACTCCTTCTCGACATCCGCGTGCAGCGTTGGGGGCGCGCCGTAAAACGCGCGCACGATCGCGCCGTTGCGATCGGCGACGATCAGCGTCGGAATCGCCGGCGGGCCACTGAACGCCTGACGCACCTCCGGCGAAGCCATCACTACCCGGCCCGGCACGCCGAACTTCTGCGTCGCCGCAACGACGTCCTCCCGCGGAGTCTCGATCGCGATCGCAACGACTGTCACTTTCTTCGGGTCGAGCCTCTTCATCCACGAGAGCGTGGTCATGCAGTGCGGGCACCACGGCGCCCAGAACTCGATGAGCACCGGCTTGCCGCGCAGATCGGCGAAGCGGAACGGTTTGCCGGAGAGCGCGTCGAGCGCGACATCGGGCAGCAGCGGGCGCGCGGCCTTGGTCGATTTTGCCGTCTTCGGAAGCGACGCCACTGCGCCGCCGCCGAGGCGGATGTCGATCATCTTCTGGAGATCGGCCTGGAAGCGGCGGCGGTTCTCCAGCTCCGACCACGGGAGGTACTTGCCCGTCTTCGGACCGCCCCAGTCGTAAAAGTCCTCGGGCCGCGCGACGAGGGCATCGTCGACGAAGATGGCCGGGTACTTGTCGACGCCGAAGCTGTCCGCGAGCTTCGATGCGCCGAGGTCTTCGACCACGAAGCGAACGCGATCACCGTATTTCCGAACGACTTCCTGAGCCAGCAAACTTGCCGGATCGGAGAGGCTTCACGTGTACGGCCAGCGCACGAGCGTGACCTTCACCCGGGCCGTCTTCGGCGCCGATCGCGGCTTCGCCTCGCCGGCGTACATCGCATCGAAGAACGGCGCGACCTCCGTCCGCAGCGCGACGTTCATCGGCGCTTCCTCGTCCTTCGCCCATCCTTCGACGAGCGCGGCGATGCTCCCCTCGTGTTTCGCGACTTCCGGGTACGTCCCGCCAGGTCCGCCGCGACGGCTCAACGCGGCGCGGGCCTCGATCGCCAGCAGCACTGCGCCGGCGACGCGGCCCGCGGCGAGCAGCTCGCGCGCCTCCTTCAACCGCACGCTCACGGGAACGAGGTTCTGGTTGGTGACGTCCGCGCCGAAGACCTTCAGGGTCAGTTGCTCGAGCTGGTCCAGCATCGCGGCCACTCGTCTGCGCGAAGGCGGCCCTTCCTGGACTTCTGCGTTCGCGATCGACTCGACGAAATCGCGGAAGCGGAGATTCGCCTCGGCCTCGCCGAGGTAGTAGACGCCGGACCACGGCTTCGATGCCCTGGCGTAAGGAAGGCTGGCGTCGAAGAGTCGCTCCGCGCGCGTGGCTGCGCTCTCGCTCAGACCTCGCTCCACGAGCGTGCCGGCCGGGAGCTTCTCGCGCACGTCGAACCGCGCACGCGATTTCTCCCACAGCTTCGTGAACGCATCGAGCGACTCGTGCGCGTCCTTGTGGCGTGCGAGGAAGGCCAGCGTCTCGATGCCGACGAACGCGTCGCGCAGCCGGTACAGCCGATACTCTTCGGGCGTCGCGCGTCGGGCGCGCTCGAGTGCCGTCCGGTGCGCATCGAAGAGGCCGCGCGCGTCGGCAGGCACATCGTCCGGTTTGACGGCATTCAGCGTTTCCTCGAGGCGGGCGATCTCCCGGTCGAGTGGCGAGTCGGCGGCGAATGCCGCACATGCGAAAACGAGCGCTGCAACGACCGCGGTTTTCATGACGATGCTCGCACGGTACGACGTTGCCGCCCGAAGCGGGTCGCGCGTCTCCGCGATGTGCGCGTTTCGTCACGGAGCGCTGTAACCCCCGGCGGCAGGACGCCGCCTGGCCAGCCGGCGGGACGCCGGCGTTCCGGCCGGCCAGAGGCCGGCGTTACTGGGCTGCCGCTTGGAGTTTCGCGATGTCGAGCTTTTTCATCTGCAGGAGGGCCTGCATCACCCGCGCGTTGGCGTCGTCGTCGCCGCGGGCCAGCATCTCGTCCATCGCTCGCGGCACGATCTGCCAGGAGACGCCGTATTTGTCCTTGAGCCAGCCGCATTGTTCGGCGGCGGGAACGGCGCTGAGTGCGTCCCAGTAGCGGTCGAGCTCCTGCTGATCGTCCGCGTAGACCATCAGCGAGATGGCCTCGTTGAAATTGAACATGTGCGCGCGGGCGCTGTCCATGGCCCCGAACTGCTGCCGCTCGAGCTCGAACGACGCGAACTGCACCGTGCCTTCGACCTCCGGGTCGAAGCCGGCCGGATAGCGCTGGATGTCGCGGATGCGCGAGTCGTCGAAGATCGACGTGTAGTGCTGCATCGCCTCCTCGGCCTTCCCCGCGACGCCCGCCGTGAACATGAGCACGGGCGTGATCTTCTGGCGGATCGGCTGATCGCCGACGTAGATCACCTGCCACGACAGGCCGTAGCGGTCCTGGGTCCAGCCGTAATGGTCGCTGAACGGGTACGAGCCGAGGGGGAGGAGGGCGTGGCCGCCGCCGGCGAGCTTCGACCAGATCGCGTCGACCTCCTCGCGCGTCGCGCACGAGACGAGGAACGAGATCGCGGGCGTGAACTTGAACAGCGGCCCGGCGTTGAGGAGCGTGAACTCCTGGCCGGCCAGCTCGATGGTCACGATGTCGATCGTGCCCGAGGGAGTGTCGTGGATGGTGGTGGTGTGCTTGATGCGGGAGTCGGGGAACGTGGAGGTGTACAGCGCCGCGGCTTCCTGCGCTTCCTTGTCGAACCAGAGATGCGGTGTGATGCGCTCCATGGCGGCGCATTGTAGTCTTCGTCCGCGATGACCATCTACGCGCTCAAGTCGCGCTTTCAGTCGCTCCTGCGGCCGCTGGTGCGCTGCCTGTACAACCTCGGCGTCACCGCCAATCAGGTGACGGTCACGGCGTGGCTGATCTCCATCGCGATCGCTGTCGTGGTGATGCGCGGGCCGCGAGTGGCGTTCCTGCTCGTGCCGGTCTGGATGCTGCTGCGCATGGCCCTCAACGCCATCGACGGGATGCTCGCCAAAGAGCTCGGGCAGAAGTCGCGCCTCGGCGCTTATCTCAACGAGATCTCCGACGTCGTGTCCGACGCGGCGCTCTATCTCCCCTTCGGCCTGCACTTCGGATGGATACCCACCTGCGCCGCGATCTTCGCCGCGGCGTTGTCGGAGATGACCGGCGTCCTCGGACTGATGGTCGGCGCCTCGCGCCGTTACGACGGGCCGATGGGCAAGAGCGATCGCGCGTTCGTCTTCTCGCTGCTGGCGATCTGGATCGCGTTCGCGAACGTGCCGGCGTGGGGAGCGTGGGTGATGTGGGCCGTGGCGGCGCTGACGGCGATCACCATCGTCAACCGCGTACGCGCGGGGCTGCGCGAATCGGCTACATTGGCGTGATGGCGGTCTTTCGCGCGTTCGACGGCACTGAGCTTTTCTATCGTCACTGGCCCGCGAAGAGCGGCGCGGCGAAGGGTGCAATCGTCCTCTTCCATCGCGGCCACGAGCACTCCGGGCGCATGGCCCATCTCGTCGACGAGCTGGGCCTGGACGACTTCGAGTTCTTCGCCTGGGACGCGCGCGGCCACGGCAACTCGCCGGGCGCGCGCGGATTCAGTCCGAGCATCGGCACGTCCATCCGCGATGTGAACGACTTCGTGAACGAAGTGAGCCGCGTGTCGGGCCAGCCGATCGAAAACGTGGCCGTGATCGCGCAGAGCGTCGGCGCGGTGTACGCCTCAGCGTGGCTGCACGACTACGCGCCGCGGATCCGCTGCGCGGTGCTGGCGTCGCCGGCCTTCAAGGTGAAGCTGTACGTGCCCTTCGCGCGGCCCGGACTCGCACTGATGCAAAAAGTGCGCGGGAACTTCTTCGTGAAGAGCTACGTGAAGGCGAAGTTCCTGTCGCACGATCCGGAGCGCATCGCCTCGTTCGAGGCCGATCCGCTGATCACGCGCGACATCTCCGTCAACATCCTCCTCGCGCTGTACGAGACCGCGGAGCGCGTGGTCGCGGACGCGCAGGCCATCGTCACGCCGGTGCAGATGCTGATCTCCGGCGACGACTGGGTCGTGCACCACAAGCCGCAGCACGACTTTTTCAACCGCCTCGGCACCCCGGTCAAGGAACGGCACGTCCTCCCCGGCTTCTACCACGACACCCTCGGCGAGCGTGGGCGCGGCGACGCGCTCCAGCACGTGCGCCGCTTCATCAATGAGCGATTCGCCGCGCCGCCGGTAGTTGTCGATCTGACGAAGGCGCATCTGCAGGGACCGACGCGCCAGGAGTCGGATGAGCTGGCGACGCCACTCTCGCCGCTGTCGCCGCGCGGCCTGTACTGGAACGCGACGCGCGCGGGGATGAAGATCGGCGGCCTGCTCTCGAACGGGCTGAAGCTCGGACACGAGACCGGGTTCGACTCCGGCAGCACGCTCGATTACGTCTATCGCAACGAGGCGGACAGCAGCAATCCCCTCGGACGCGTCATCGATCGCAACTACCTGAGCTCGATCGGCTGGCGCGGCATCCGCCAGCGCAAGGTCAACGTCGAGGAGCTGATCGGCGAGGCGATGCAGCGGCTGCAGGACGCCCGGACGCCGATTCACGTGATGGACGTCGCTGCAGGACACGGGCGGTACGTGCTGGAAGCGTTGAACGGACGCGCGACGCGTCCGGCATCCATCCTCCTGCGCGACTACAGCGACATCAATGTGAAGCAGGGCGCGGAGCTGATTCGCGCGAAGGGTCTCGAGTCGATCGCGCGGTTCGAGAAAGGCGATGCCTTCGACCGGGCCAACCTCGCGGGCGTCACGCCCCGGCCGACCCTGGCCATCGTCTCCGGACTGTACGAATTGTTCGGCGACAACGATCTCGTCTCCCGCTCGCTGGCCGGCATCGCCGATGCGGTGCCGCCGAACGGCTACCTCGTCTACACGGGCCAGCCGTGGCATCCGCAGCTCGAGCTCATCGCCCGCGCGCTGACCAGCCATCGCGGCGGCGAGGCCTGGGTGATGCGGCGGCGCTCGCAGGCGGAGATGGATCAACTGGTCGAGCGCGCCGGCTTCCGCAAGCTCGCCCAGCGCATCGACGAGTGGGGCATCTTCACGGCGTCACTCGCGGTGCGCAATGCGTGAGCCGCGTCCCTGGAAGCGCGCCGCCGCGTGGCTGCTCTTCGTCGGACCGTTCTTCTTCGCCAGCTACGGTTTCGCGAACTGGATCGCCAGCAGGCGCGCGAACGTCGGAGCGATCGTGTTCGACTGGGAGCGGCTGATCCCGTTCTGGGCGTGGACGATCATTCCGTACTGGTCGATCGACCTGCTGTACGTGGTCTCGCTCTTCGTGTGCACGACGAAACGCGAGGTCGACCGCCACGCGCAGCGGCTGCTCGCGGCGCAACTGCTGTCGGTCTTCTTCTTCATCGCCCTGCCGTTGCGGTTCACGTTCGAGCGCCCGCAGGCGGACGGAGTGTTCGGCGCGCTGTTCACGGCCCTGGGCAGCTTCGACAAGCCGTTCAATCAGGCGCCGTCGCTGCACATCTCTTTATTGATCCTGATCTGGGTGCGGCTCGCCGCGCACGCGACGCGCTTCCGCTGGCTGCTGCACGCGTGGATGCTGCTGATCGGCTTTTCGGTGCTGACGACGTATCAGCATCACTTCATCGACCTCCCCACCGGAATGGCGGCCGGATTCTTCGTGCTGTGGGCGCTGCCCGATGAGCGCACGTCGCCGCTGCGAGGCATGCGCCTCACGCCCGATCAGCGCGCGCGGCGACTGGCACTCGCGTACTTTGCGGGCGCGATCGTCTTCGCCGCCCTGACGCTCCTCGGCGGCACGTGGCTCTGGCTGTGGTGGCCGGCCGGTGCGCTGGCGATGGTTGCGCTGCACTACGGCCTCGTCGGCGCGCGCGGTTTTCAGAAGGACGCGCGCGGCCGGCTCACGCTCGGCAGCCGGTGGCTGCTCGCGCCGTATCTCGCTGCAGCGCGAATCAACTCGCGGCTCTGGACGCGCAACAAGGCCGCGTCGGTCGACGTCATCGACGGCGTGGCCATCGGGCGCGTCCCGGGCGCGCGCGAGCTGGAGACGTTCGACGCGATCGTCGATCTCGCGCCGGAGATCGCGTGCGCGGATCCGGGCGCGCGCGCCTATCGCTGCATCGAAGTGCTCGATCTCACCACGCCCGACGAGGCGACGTTGCGCGCCGCGGCGGAGGCGATCGAGGAAGGACGCAAACACGGCCGCGTCCTGGTCTGCTGCGCCCTCGGGTTTTCACGCAGCGCCGCTGCAGTCGCGGCGTGGCTGCTGATGACGAAGCGCGCCGCTTCCGCGGAAGAGGCCGCGGAAATCGTGCGCCGCGCGCGACCCGCCATCGTCCTCGGCGACGCGCATCTGCGCACGCTGGCGAATCTCGCATGAACGGAGAGGTGAAGCTCACCGCGCGCATGCTTCGCGCGGCGTCGTTCCTGCCGTGGCTCAGCGCGGGACTGCTCATCGTCTCCGCGGCCGCACTGCTCTTCGGATGCGGACACTGGCTGGCCATCGTCCCCGGCGTCATCGCCTGCGTCTACGGATTCCGGATCGCGCTCGATGCGTGGTTGTTCGAAGACATCCTCGCCGGCACGCTCACGACGGAAGAACTGGATGCGGCGCTGCTTCGTGTCACCCCGAGCGCAGTCGAGGGGCCTCCTCCCTCGCACGACGCAGGGGATGCCTCGACCCTTCGACTCCGCTCAGGGCAGGCTACGCTCGGCATGACACGATCACGCCCCTGGCCCGAGCGCTGCCGCGGCGCGCGGCGGCTGATCGTGAAAGCGGCCGTCGCCACGCTGTTGCAACTCGCCGCTTTGGCATTCTGCGCGGCCGTGCCGGCTCGTGCGATCATGCCTGCACTGACGACATGAACGCGGGCGCGCTCGACAACCCGGTCTTTCGCGGCTACCTGATCGTGCTCGCGGCGCTGTTGATCGTCGCCGGCGCGCTGATCGCGCTGCTGCGCTTCGTCCTCAAGAAGAACGTCACCCACGCGTGGCATGCCTACCGGGGCTGGCTGATCATGATTCCGGTGATCATGCTCGCGCTCTTCCTCGGGCGCGAGGCCACCATCGTCTTCTTCGTGCTGCTCGCGCTGGCGGCGTTCACGGAGTTCGCGCGCGCGACCGGTCTCTATCGCGACTGGTGGATGACCGGCGTCGTCCTCCTCGGCATCGTCGCCGTGGGCGTGTTCTCGCTGATGAACGATCCCGGCGCCGGCACGCGCGGCTGGTACGGCATGCTCATGGCGCTGCCCGTGTACGTCGTCGCGGCCATCCTCATGGTGCCGATCTTCCGCGACCAGGCCAAAGGCCAGCTTCAGCCGATCGCATTGGCCCTGCTCGGCTTCATCTACATCGGCTGGATGTTCGGCCACCTCGCCTACCTCGCCAACGCGAAGAACGCCTACAACTACATCCTCTATCTATTGTTCGCGGTGCCGGTGTGCGACGTGGCGGCGTTCACCTTCGGCCGCTTCTTCGGCAAGCGCAAGTTCCGGCCGAATGTGTCGCCGAACAAGACCTGGGCCGGCGCGGTGGGCGCGTTCGCGGTGGGGATGGCCATGCCCTGGGCGCTCCGTTTCTCGCTGCCCGGCTTCGGCACGCGCGAGCTGATCCTCACGGGCCTCATCGTCGGCATCGGCAGTCAGCTCGGCGATCTGTCGATCAGCCTGATCAAGCGCGACATCGGCATCAAGGACATGGGGTCGCTGATCCAGGGACACGGCGGCATCCTCGATCGCGTCGACAGTCTGATCTACGTCGCGCCGCTGTTCTTCCACATGACCCGCTGGTTCCACGGACTCTAGACGATGGACTCGTGGCGCTACGAGCCGACCGCGGACTTTGACAAGACGCCCATCGAGCGGCTGAAGAGTTTCCCGCGCGAGCCCGATCTGATCGTCTATGCGTTGCGCTTCGTGACCAATCTGCTGATCCGCATCGCGATGCGGATCTATCACCGGCTGGAGATCGTCGGAGCTCTTCCGTCCGAGGGATCGTTCGTGATCGTCGCGAATCATGCGAGCCATCTCGATACCGCCGCGATCCTCGCCGCGATTCCGCTGAAGAACGTGCATCGCGCGTTTCCCGCCGCGGCGGCTGATTACTTCTTCACCAACCTGCCGAAGCTGGCCTTCTCCGCGATCGTGGTGAACGCGATGCCGTTCGATCGCCGCGAGAATCCGCGGCAGTCGCTCGATCTCTGCCGCCGGCTCCTCGAGGCCCCGGGGCACATCCTGGTGCTCTTCCCCGAGGGGACGCGGACGGTGGACGGAACGCTGGGACGCTTCAAGCCGGGAATCGGGTTTCTCACCGCGGGTACGGAGTTCCCGGTCGTACCGTGCTACCTCGACGGTGCGTTCCGCGCCTGGCCGAAAGGAAAGTGGATGCCCCGCCCGCGCAAGCTGCGCCTGATCATCGGCGAGCCGCTCACCTTCGCGGATCGCGCGCCGGTCAAGGAGGACGCGATCGCGATCGCGGATACGCTCCGCGCCCGGGTCGCGGCGCTCATGTAACGCCCGGCCTCTGGCCCGCCGGAGGCCGGCGTTACTCGCGCGAGCCCTGCAGCAACGGGTGTGCGGGCCGGGGGTAAACCAACAACCAACAACGAGCGACCACACGCTCGTCAGAGCGCGTGGAGCGATCTCAGAACCGCCACTTGATGCCGCCGCTGATGATCAGCGGGTTCAGATCGATCGCCTCGCCGTCCGAGTCGCCCTCGCCGCGGGCCTCGTACATGATGTACTTGCCGTCCAGGAACAGGGCCAGGCTGCGGCCCAGGCCGACGGTGATGCCGGCGTTGGCGAGCAGCTCGAGCTCGTTCTCGAGATCGGTCTCCTCGAGCTCGTCCGCGTCGATCGAGCCGACCTGGCCGCTGACGTACGCGACACCGCCGCCGATGTACGGATCGATCATCGCGCCGCGCGCGAAGTGGAGCTGCGCCGTCGCCGACAGGACGTCCAGGTCCAGGCTGCCGATCTCCTCGGAGAAGTTGTCCGCGGAGATGGTCAGGTCGGCGCCCAGCCGCTGGTACGCGAGCTCGGTGGAGAAGCCGCTGGTCCAGAAGCGGTTGTAGAGGAGGCCGACACCCATGTCTTCTTCGAATTCGACGTCGAAGAGATCGCCGGCGTCATCGAGCTCGCCGTCTTCGAGCTGCGTTGTCGAGATGAACACGCCGAGCTCGTTCATCTGTGCGGTTGCGGGAATCGTCAGGAGGAGGAGAAGAGAGAGAGTGAGAGTGATCCGTTTCATGGCGGAGAGCGGAGCGTTGCCAACCGCGTACCCGGATCACTTCCACGGCGCGATGCGGATTGCGAGCTGTGCCGCAAACCAGAGCATCAGCAATGCGGTGGCAGCGTTCGTCACGACCTCCCACATCGGCGACGCGAAGCGGGCGCCGAGGCGCGTGGCGGTGCAGAGCACGAAGCCCCAGACGACCGCGCCGATGACGACGCCCGTGGCCAGGACGAGTGAGGGCACGATGGCCAGCGTCGCGCCGGCCTGCTGTCCGACGACCGCCAGCCAGAAGGCGATGTTCCACGGACTGGTGAGGGCCATGCCGAAGCCGAGGAGCCAGCCGCCGCGGCCGGTGTCGAGCATCGAGGCCTTCTGCTGCGGATCGCCGCGGAGAACGCGCAGCGCATTGCGTGTAAACGTCGCCGCCAGCACGAGGAGGAGGACGAAGCTGATCGCCGCCAACGCAAGCTGCACCGCGCGGATGTTGCCCAGCGCGCCCGCGCCCAAGGCCACCGCCAGCGCCCACAGAAAGTCGGCTGAGCAGGCGCCGAGGCCGACCGAGTATGCGGGCCAGAATCCGCGCGAGAGACCGCGCCGGATCATCTCGCTGTTGATCGGGCCGGGCGGCCAGGCCACGGACCAACCAAGCAGCAAACCTTTGGCAAGGAGAGGGAGCCAGGTCATGGACCGCGTGGATTATCTCAGCTAGATTCGCCGCCATGCCGATGCGCCGCCTGATCGTTTTCATTCTGCTCACCGTCTGCAGCATCTCCGCGACAGCGCAGCAGTCGGAGGAGGAACGGCGCAAACTATGGCTGGACGCGTGCTCAAGGCGCAGAGCGCGGCACCGGCGCCGCTTTCGGGGGGTCACGCGCGCGCGGCGGCGACTGCGGCGACGTACTGTCTGGCTTTCTCCGTGATGGCGGCGGCGTCGCCCCTGCGCAAGGCAGCGAGGTCGACGAGATCCGCGCCGATGCCCAGCGCGAACGCGCCGGCCTTGATGAAATCGGCAGCGGTATTGAGGTTCACGCCGCCGGTGGGCAGCAATTCGATCTGCGGCAATGGCGCTTTGACGGACTTGAGGTAGGCCGCGCCGCCGACCGCGTTTGCGGGAAAGACTTTCACCGCGTTTGCGCCGGCCTTCCAGGCCGTGACGATCTCGGTGGGCGTCAATGCGCCGGCCATCACCGGCACGTTCAGGCGGCGGCACAATGTAATGGTGGGGATGTCCAGGGCCGGGCTGACGATGAATTTCGCGCCGGCGTCGATGCACTCCTGCGCGGTCTCGGCATCGAGGACCGTGCCGGCGCCGATCAATGCGTCGTCGCCGAGTTTTTGGGTCAGCTCGCGGATGATGCCGACCGCGCCCGGCACGGTCAGGGTGATCTCGAGGATGGGGATGCCGCCGGCGCGGATCGCCTCCACCGCGGCCATGGCCTCTTCCGCCGACGACGCGCGCACGACCGGGACGAGACCGACCTCGCGAATCCGCTGCATCACGTTCATCGGCTCACCCTCGCCGTCCCGCCCTTCATCACCCGTTCGACTTCCGCCAGCGTGGCCATGCTCGTGTCGCCGGGCGTGGTCATCGCGAGCGCGCCGTGGGCGGCACCGCAATCGACGGCGTATTGCGGCCCTTTGTTCTGCAGGTATCCGTAAATGAGGCCGGAGGCAAAGGAGTCGCCGCCGCCGACGCGGTCGAAGATCTCCAGATCCGGCCGCGGCGTCGCCTCATAGAACTCGCCGTCGCTCCACGCGATCGCGCCCCAGTCATTCCGCGTTGCGGTATGCGCGATGCGCAGCGTGGTGGCGACGACGCTCAGGTTCGGATAATCGGCGCGGACCTGTCCGATCATCTGCCTGAATGCCTCTTTGGGGAGATCGCCGAGGTGCTCGTCGACGCCTTCGACGTGAAAGCCGAGGGCGACGGAAAAGTCCTCTTCGTTTCCGAAGAGCACGTCGACGAGGCCGACCAGCTCGCGATTCACGACGCGCGCTTTTTCCGGACCGCCGATGCCTTTCCACAATGACGGGCGGTAATTGAGGTCGTATGAGACGATCACGCCGTGGCGTTTCGCCGCTTCCATGGCCTCTCGGGCCACGTCGGGCGTGGTCTCGCCGAGGGCGGCGAAGATGCCGCCGGTGTGAAACCAGCGCGTGTTGGACATGACCGCATCCCAATCGACGTCGCCGCGCTTCAATTGCGAGACCGCGGTATGTCCGCGGTCGGAGCAGCCCAGTGCCGCGCGGACGCCGAATCCGCGCTCGGTGAAATTGAGTCCATTGCGCGCGCTTCGGCCGACGCCGTCGTCCCCGATCCAGCGGAGGTATTGCAGGTCGGTGCCGCCCTGCAGCATCAGGTCTTCGACCAGGCGGCCGACGGGATTGTCGACCAGCGCGGTGACAATGGCCGTGCGCATTTCGAAGCAGCGACGCAACCCGCGAGCGACGTTGTACTCCCCGCCGCCCTCCCAGGCCGTGAACGTGCGCGTAGTGGCGACCCGGCCGGCGCCCGGATCGAGGCGGAGCATGACCTCGCCGAGGGAGACGAGGTCGTGGGGGGCGGAGGGTTTGATGTTCACCGAGCCCTCCCGCGCGAGGCATTGCCCCTCACTCTGGCCCTCTCCCCGCACGCGGGGAGAGGGGACTGGGGGTGGCACCATGCCCTCCCCGCTTGCCCGGGCTGGTCGTATTTCACTTTCTGGACGCCTCCAGCCCCGATCCTCCTGTCGCGTAGTCCGGGTGCACGTTGACCACGCCGAACTGGCGGTCATCGACTTCGCGGTTCGCCGCCATCATCCAGAGGAAATTGATCGTGCCGCCGGGCGCGGAGACGTTGGGGTGATAGCCGCGGGGCATGATCACGACGTCGTCCTGTTTGACGACCGCCACCAGCTCGGGATTGCGCGCGTCGGTGTAGACGAGCTGCAGTCCCCACCCCGGCTCGGGCATGTCGATGTACAGGTACGCCTCCTCGGCCAGGTTCGCGTGCTCGTGCGGCGGCCAGGAGGTCCAGTTCCCCGGCTTGCTGAACGTGACGCCGGCCAGGATGCGGCCGGCCTCGATGTTCTTGCCGAGGAGAATATTCAGATTGCGCTTGGACGAGTCACCGCCCGTGTCGAAGGACAGGGCCGGATTCGATCTGACGTCGCTGAATTTCACGTACTGAATCGGATAGGTATTTTCGACCGGCGCGGCAACCTCGGCGAGGTCGCAGTTGCCGGTGACGGTCACCTCGGTGTCACGCGGCAGGTACAGCGCGTCGTACTGCGTGAGCTCGTATCCGTTGATGGTCGCCTGCCCCTTCAGGCAGATGAACCCCGTCTCGCGATTCTCGGTATTGAAGGTGACGGAATCGCCGTCCAGCACGATGCGGCCGCAATGGAGATGCCGCGCGGCGGTGTCCCCCGGCTTCACGGAGATGCGCCGGCCCTTGTGACTGGCGGTGTCGCGCACGACGCACGTCCGTTCGTCGATCGGTGGGAGCTCGCTCATCACTTCTTCTCCTTCGGCGCCGCCTCGGTCGTCACGCGGTCGAGCGTCAGCTCCACCATACCCTCGATGACGTGACCCTGGGCCACACCGCGGAACGTACTGTCGCGCACGATGACGTTGCGGATGGGCGCCTTTTCGAGGCCGACGATGTACAGCGCGTGCTTGCTCTTCTGCGAGGTCATGCGCTCGACGAGAATGTTGCGGACTTCGGGGATGAACGGCCCCTGGTCGCGGGGCTCGTAGCGCAGGTCGATCTCGATCGGGGCGAGATTGACCGTGCCGATCTCGATGTCCCGCACGAAGACGTTCTCGATGACGCCGCCGCGCAGGGTGTTGGTCTTGAAGCGCAGCGCGCGCTCGAGGTCGGGACTGTCGAGACGGCACTTCTCGGCGAAGACGTTCCGGGCGCCGCCGCTGATCTCGCTGCCGACGGTGATGCCGCCGTGCCCGTCCTTCATCACGCAATTGCGGACGACGATGTTCTGGACGGGCGTCGCCAGACGGCGTCCGTCGGCGTTGCGGCCGGACTTCAATGCAATGCAGTCGTCGCCCGTGTCGAACACGCAGTCCTCGATGAGGACGTCGCTGCACGACTCCGGATCGCAACCGTCGTTGTTCGGCCCGTGCGAGACGGCCTTGATGCCGCGCACGGTCACGTTGGTGCAGAGGGTCGGGTGAATGAGCCAGAACGGCGCGTTGGTGATCGTGACGCCTTCGATGAGCACGTTCCTGCAGCGATAGGGCTCGATGAACGACGGCCGCAGAAAGTGTCCCGGCCCATAGACGCGCTGCTCGACCGGCACGCCATCCTCGGCCTGCTGAAGGAGCTTGTTGCGGTCCGCGAGCTGCGGCGCGGGACCGTCGTTGTTCTTCGTCACGTCGGCGCGCTTGCCGGTCTTCACGCCTTTCCACGGCCACCAGTGCTCTTCGCCGGCCTGGCCGTCGAGCGTGCCCTCGCCGGTGACGGCGATGTCCTCGCACTGCCACGCATAGATGAGCGGCGAGTAGTTCATCAGCTCGACGCCTTCCCAGCGCGTGAAGACAACCGGATAGCGCGAGGTGTCGCGCGTGAAGCGCAGCGTCGCCCCTTTGCTGACGTGCAGTTCGATGCGCGACTTCAGATGGATGGGCGCGGTCTCGTAATCGCCCGCGGGGATGACCACTCGTCCGCCGCCTGCTTTGCTGGCGGCGTCGATGGCCTTGCGGATGGCGGTCGTTGCGTCGGTGCCGGCTTTGGCTTTGACGGTGAAGTCGCGGCGTGGGATCTGTGGGGGGCGGATTCTGGCGAGGAGGTCGGGAAGCGACGACCAGGGGTCGCGAGGGTTGACGACGAAGGGTTGTTGGGACCCCTCACCCTGGCCCTCTCCCCGTGCTACGGGGAAAGGGGAAAGCGCGACGAGGGTGAGGGTGCGGATCAGGGTTCGGCGGTTCAGGGTCATTTCGAGATCTCCAGCCGCAGCGGAGACCTTATACGCTGGATCCACTGGTCGATGAGGCGATCGAAATCGGCGGCTTCGACAAAGTCGCCGCTGCGGTTCCAGGCCGAGCCGACCCAGTACGCGGCCGGCGTGCGGGCGACGATGAGCTGATTCCCTTCCGCCTCGACCGTCTCGACGACCGAGGCCGGATCGACGATCACCGCGCAACCGAACTCGCCGGCGTTCTGCGCGACCGGCTCCCAGTTGCGGATCACGCCGCGCTCGACTCTCCATTGCGCGGCGGGCACTTTCTTGATGCCTGCTGCCCAGGTCGTGATGGGATCTTCATAGCGCGATTCGAAGCGATTGAAGTTCTGTCCCGCGTCGAGAGTGATGCGCTTCGTTTCCTTGAAGTCGGGGTAATGGAGCTCGAAGATCAGGCGGATCGGTCCGTTGGCGATGACCCGGGACTCGCGGAAGTTCTTCGACGTCACGAGCTTGCCGTCGCGCCACAGACCGCTGCCGCCACATCCGCGGCTCTTGCCGGCCGAGTAAAAGTCCGCGCCTTCGCCGTTGTCGCGGTGATAGTCGTCGGCCATGTACCAGTCATTGAGGACCAGTCTGCGCGTGCGTTTCAGCCAGACGTCGACGGTGCTGGAGGTCAGCGGCTCTTTCTGCCACGTCTCCAGTGCCGGACCGTACATGCGGTGCGCGACGCGGTCGTTCTCCCACGCGAAGTCGTCGAAACGCTCGCGATTGAAGCGGCCGTAGACGCGGAAGTCCTCACGCTTGTACGTGCGCTTCTCGCCGAGGCGCAGCTCGTACGCACGCGAGCCGCGCGACGGGATGTCGGTCTGAAAGAGGAGCGTCCCGTCGATGGATTGCGCGACCACCTCGCGATTCGAGCCCTTCTCGAAGACATGAACCTTCATGAGGTCCGTGCCGAGAGACTCGAGTTGCGCAGCGGTGAGCTCCACGGTCTCCGACTGCCGCGCGAACGGCAGCTCGTTGTGGACGGTGACGGTGAGGGATTGCGCGAAGACGCTGCCGGCGGCCACGAGGGCCGCCGGCAGGAGAAGACGTATGGTTTTCATCAGAAGGTGAGCTTGGCGCCGAGCTGGATGTCGCGGGGGTTGTTGCGGTCCTGGTTGACGAGGCCGAAGTTCGCGTTGGTGGGATCCATGTTCGGATTCCAGAGGACCGTGTAGTTGAGGGCGTTGATGACTTCGACACGGATCTGCAGGTCCATGTCGTACGGCAGACCGAAGCTCTTGTAGACGCCGAGGTCGACCAGGCGCACGTCGTCGGTGCGGACGTGCTCCAGCGTCGACGGGAATCGGCGCACGGTGTTGCCCATGACGATGCGCTGCGACGTGCGGTTCGCGCCGGCGGGATAGAAACCGCCGATGTCCCAGGCCGCGCAGTCGACGCCGGCCGTGCCACCGTCCGGACAGCTGCCGCCGATGTGCGCGCGCAGGTCGTTCGGATCGCGGGTCGGGTCGTAATAGATGTTGTTGCTCCACAACAGCGGCGCGCCGGTCTGGTACTGATAGGTTGCGCTGACGGTCCAGCCGCCGAGGATTGCGTCGGTGATGGCGTTCCAGTTCTGGCCGTAGCGGCGCTCGCGGCCGAACGGCAGGCGGAGGGTCGTGCCGAGCGTCGCGCGGTGCGGGCGGTCATTCGGCGAGACGCGGTCCTCGAGCTTGGTGTCGCCCGGGTTGAGGTAGTTCAGTTTGTCGCGCGTCTCGGAACGGGTGTATGTCGCGATAACGGAGTTGCCGCTGGTGAAGCGCTTCTCCAGACGCACCGACCCGGCCTGGTAGCTGTCCGAGCCGTCGTACTCCTCGGTCACGATGCTCCCGAACTGCGGGTACGGACGCAGGAGTTGCGAGCGCCCGATGGTCGCCGCGTTGAAGCTCGCGCTGCCCGGGATCAGTCCCTGGAACGGGTTGGCCACCGACGCGGACAGATACGTCTCGCGGTCGGTGTCGCGCTCGGGCGACGTGGAGAGGTACGCGGTCGGGATGGCATTGATGTCGCGGAGGACCGGCAAATTGCGGCCGTGGGAGTTCACGTACAGGATCTCCGTCACCCAGCCCGCGCCGAGGTCGCGCTGCACGCCGATCTGCCAGCGCGTGTAGTACGGCACTTCGCGGTCGGACGGAACGACCGTGCCGATGTTCGTGCCCAGGCCCGTCGCGGCGCCGAGCGAGGAGCCGGTCGGTTGGAGCAACTGTCCGCCCGGAAGCGGGTTGCTGAGGTCCGCCACGAACGTCCGGCCGTTGTCGGCGGTGGTGAGGATGGTCGTGGGCTGCGAGAAGCCGAGCTGGTTGCCGGCGTCGAAGTAGTAGTCGTAGCTGAACAGACCGAGGCCGCCGCGAAGGACGGTCTTGTCATTGATCAGGAACGAGGCCGCGGCGCGCGGCAGGAACTTGAACAGGTTGTCGTAGACCGCGCCGTCGGCGAACTCGAGTCCGCCGTTGACGTTGAAGTTCGCGGGCGAGATCTCGGTCAGCGGATTCGTGGCGTACTTCGCGCGGGCCGCGTCGGAGATCGGGCTCACGAGGCTGCGATTGAAGCCCGACACGACCTGGTTGTCCGCCTCTTCCATCGCCTGGTGGTACTCGAAGCGCGCACCGAGGTTGACGGTCAGGCGGTCGTTGAACGTCCAGTCGTCCTGCAGGAAGAGCGAGTGCGAGATCTGGCGGTAATCGGCATCCGCGGCGATCTCGAACTGGCTGGCCGTGCTTCCCGGTGTCGCGACCGTGTTCGGGGTGGTCGTGTTCGGAAGGCCGAGGAGGAACTGCGCCCACGACTGCGCGAGCACGTTCTGGGCGGAGGAGTTGTTCTGGCGCGTGTAAAGGCCGCTGAAGTGATACCGGCCGGCGCCGTATTCGGCGTTGTCGATCTGCCAGCGCTGGTGGCGCAGCTCGTAGCCGGTTTTGATCGAGTGCTCGCCCATCAGCCAGCTCGCGGTCGGGGTGACGGAGATGTTGGTGAACGGACGATCGAAGCCGGTGCCGAAGTCGGAGCGCTGCGAGCCGAGGGTGGCGATGCGCGAGTTCGCGTTGGTGGTGCTGAAATTGCCGAAGGTGATGAACGGCAGGTACTTGTATCCGTTGAAGAGAGCCGCGACGTCGGATGAGTACCCGAGCTCCGTGGGGTCGATCTCGGCCGCCGGCTTACGCCATTCGCCGAACTGCGACCAGCCGCCGATGACGTCGAGGGCGAGCGAGTTGTTGAGCAGGGCCGTGTAGCCGAGGGTCGCGCCGGTGTTGGTGCGGTAGTCGAAGCCCTGCGTCACGAGGAGGCCGTTGATCTCGCCCTCGCCGGTCGCATTGGCGGCACCTTTCGCCCAGTTGTAGCGGTCTTCCTCGCGCTTGTTCCAGTACGCGTTCAGGAACAGCTTCTGCGAGCCGGAGAAATTGTGGTCGCCGCGGATGAGGAAGGAGTTGTAGTCGTACGGGCGAAGCTGGTTGGTGAAGTAGTTGTCCTCGAGGCCGGGACGGTTCGGCTCCGGATAGAGGTTCGCGTACGCGCGGGCGATCGCGTTGATGCGGTTCTGCGGAATGATGTTGCCGGCGAAGGCGGTGCGCGCGAGATTGGTGCCGGTGGCGGTGTTCGGATCGTAGATCGTCGCCGTGCCGAGCCACTCCGAAAGGTCGCCGTTGCGCATCTTCATCGTGGGCACGGTGTACGTCGACGCCTCGGGCTGCACATCGCGCAGACGCTCGAAGGCCACCATGAAGAACGTGCGGTCGCGGTAGAGCGGGCCGGAGAACGTGCCGGTGTAGCGGTCGTACTGGCGTGTCGGCTTCTCACCGCCTTCACGCTTCGTGAAGTACGGCGTGGAGGCACGGCTGTCGCTGCGGTTGTAGTACGCCATCGAGCCGCGCCAGTCGTTGGTGCCGCTCTTGAGCGCGAGGTTGACGGTCGCGCCGGCGGTGTGACCCGACTGCGCGTCGAAGGCGTTCGTCTGCACCTTGAACTGCGAGATCGCGTCGGACGGAGGAGAGAAGCCGACCACGCCGCTGTTGTTGCCGGGGTTGGTGTTGTTCGGCGACACGCGGTTCGGCGCGCCATCGAGCGTGAAGTCGTTGCCGCCCATCGCGCCGTTGGCGACGATGCCGGACAGGTTGCCGTTGTCGGCCGGACGGGAGAAGTGCAGGTCGGAAGAGTCGGACACGCCCGGGGCCAGACGGGTGAGCATGTATGCGGTGCCGTCTCCCAGGGGGAGCTGCTGGATCTGGTTGCTGTCGATGACCTGGCCCGTGACGGCGGTGGTCGTGTCGATCAGCGGCGCGCTCGCCGTCACGGTCATCACCTCGGTGACCGCACCCGGATCCATCTTGAACTCGACGGGGATGTTGTCGCCGACGCGGACCTGGATGCCTTTCCGCTGCACCGTGGCCAGCCCCTCGAGGTGCGCCTTCACGTCATACGTGCCGGCGTTGAGGTAGCGCATGATGAAGGCGCCGCGCTCGTCGGTGATGGTGTCGTTCGAGACGTTGGTCTCGACGTTGGTGATGGTCACGGTGACGCCGGGAAGGACGCCGCCGCTCGCATCGGTGACGGTGCCGCTGATCGCACCGCGGAAGTCCTGGGCGGCCGCGGGCAAACAGACTAGAACCAGAACGAGGGCTCCGAGGACCGAGGACAGCAGGCCGTTTCGTCGCTTCATGCATCTCCTCCGGGCTGATGGGTCGTGAGGTTGGTTACGCTGGTTGGCGTGGTTGTGTTATATGACCACTCGGCAACGCCAGTCAAGTATTTGTATGACCACTATGCAAAAAAACACATCCGCCGCCGTCCTTTCCGTCTTCTTCGTTTTCTCGCTTTCCGCCTGTTTCGCCTCGAAAACAGTGCCGAACGGCGGCGTTTCAACGATTCAGCCGGGAAGCGCAGTGGTTAGACCAATGCGGGACGGCGTGGACGGACAGGTGATCCGGGTGACCACCTTGGCGGCCAAAGGACCCGGCTCGCTGCGGGCGGCCGTGGAAGCGGAAGGACCGCGGCTGGTGGTCTTCGAGGTCGGCGGTGTCATCGACCTTGACGGAAGGACGCTCCCCGTCCGCAATCCGCACCTCACCATCGCCGGACAGACGGCGCCCGATCCCGGCATCACTCTCATCCGCGGGGGACTGATCGTCGAGACGCACGACGTGGTCGTGCAGCACATCGCCGCGCGGCCGGGCGACGACGGCCCGGCGGATAAGGAGTGGGCGCCCGACGCGCTGGGGGTGCGCGGCGCGAATGCGCGCAACGTCGTCTTCGAGCACTGCTCGGCGACGTGGTCGGTGGACGAGAACCTCTCCACCTCCGGTCCCGGCGACGTCACCGACTCCGCGCTTACCTCCGGCCAGATCACGATGCGCTACTGCCTGATCGCGGAGGCGCTGTCGGAGTCGACGCATCCGAAGGGCGAGCACTCGAAAGGCACGCTGATCCACGACGGCGTGCGGGACGTGGTCATCGACGGATGCGTGTACGCACACAACATGGAGCGTAACCCGCGGCTGAAAGGCGGCGCGGCGGCGCTAGTGCGCGACTCGGTCATGTACAACTGGGGCTCCGCGTGCGTGGGCGTGGGCGTGAAGGGCAACGACGCGATGCTGTCGCCGGCCGAGGTGACGCTGGTGGGCAACACGGCCATCCCGGGACCGAACACGCGCGGCAAGGTGTTCGTGAAGTCTCTGGATCCGGGCGGGCGGGCTGTCGTCGCGGACAATCTTCTGTTTTCGCTTTCGCTTGCGGACGATCGAGTGGTGGTCTCCGATTCGTCGCTGCGCTCCGATCCCCGCGCCGCCGCCGAGCGCGCGCTGCGCCGCGCCGGCTCGCGTCCCGCGCGACGCGACCCGATCGACGCGCGGATCATCCGCTCCATCATCCATGGAGATGGGAAGATCATCGACTCGCAGAGGGAGGTGGGCGGGTACCCGGTTTATGCGGCGACTTCCCGCTCGCTCGAGGTGCCTGCGGATCGGCACGCGTGGCTCGACGCGCTGTCGCGCGAGCTTGCCGAGGACCGCGCGCTTGATGTGGCGCCGCTCTGGCGGCGTTTGGGAGTGCGGTAGGTCGCGCACCTGTCATCCCGAGCGTGAGTCGAGGGATCTGGGTGGGTTGGGTGGCTCGAGCTTCTTGCCCCCCCGCCCAGGTCCCTCCACTCCGCTTCGCTCCGGTCGGGATGACAGGGCGGGCTAGCCCGCATTTCTCACGGAGCTACCGTGGTTGTGCGTGAGCCTGTGGAAAACGGACGCCGGGCGTTAAGTGGAAAGCGATCATTCATCGTGAGCGGAGGGTGCACATGTTGATGTGCAGTCTTGCGGTTGCAACGGCGC
>DATLOL010000023.1:0-3833 GCA_035536275.1 Thermoanaerobaculia bacterium | reverse complement strand
GTGCGGTCTGGCTAGGCCAACAAGCGCTGCCGGCCGGGCCGGCCCGCCGGAGGCCTCCCGGTCGTCTCTCTGTGGGTCGACTGAAAGCGCGCGGCCTAGTCGAGCTTCTTCACTTCACCCGTTGTCAGGCTGTAGTACGCCGTCACGATCTCGATGCGATCGGTGGCCTCCGCGTCGCGAACGAGCGTGCTTGCGGCGAGCAGGTATGCCGCCGACGATCGCGTGTTCGCCTCGATCGCTTTCTTCACGTTGGCGGGATCGCGCGAGTCGTACGGGACGCCGACGAACGACGTGCGGATCCGCGTCGCCAACTGCCGCAGCGCGGGCGTGCTCGGATCGGCGCCGCCGAGGGAGGCTTTCACTGCGCCGCAGTTCTCGTGTCCGAGGACCACGATCAGTTTCGTGTAGCCCTGCGCGATCGCGTACTCGATCGACGCCAGGCCGAAGTCGTCGACGACGTTCCCCGCGCTGCGCACGATGAACAGTGAGCCGAGGGACTGGTTGAACACCAGCTCCGGCGGGACGCGGCTGTCCGAGCAGCCGAGGACCGTGACCGGCGGAAGCTGGTTCTCCTTGAACATCGCGCGCTCTTCCTTGAGGTTGTCGTACGCGATCTTCCCGGCCACGTAACCCTGGTTGCCCTGGAGCAGAGCGGCCCAGAACTGCTGGGGACCGATCGTGGGCGGCGTCGCGGGCGGCTGTGCCGGCGCGGGCGCGGCCGGTTGCTGCTGCGCGAGCAGCGGCAGGGCGGCGAGAAGAAGAATGATCAGAGCGCGACGCATGAGTACCTCCTGAACTACGATCTCGAACAATGCAGGCCGTCATTGTCGCCGTTCTCGCCTCGGTCGTGTGGCTCAAAGGGAACCTGCACACGCACACCCTCGAAAGCGATGGCGACTCGACGCCGGCCGAGATCGCGGCGTGGTATCGCGATCGCGGCTACGACTTTCTGGCCATCACCGACCACGACAAGGTCACGAAGATCGACGGGCCGCCGGGGCTGGTCCTCATCGCGGCCGAGGAAGTGACCGATCGCCTCGAGGGGAAGTCGCTGCACGTGAACGCCCTCGGCATCGAGCGCGTCGTGCCGATCCAGGGCGGCAAGAACAAGGTCGACGTGCTCCAGCGGAACATCGACGCCGTGCGCGCCGCGGGCGGCGTGCCGCTCGTCAATCATCCCAACTTCGGCTGGGCCTTCGGCGCGAACGAGCTGCTCCAGCTCGAGAACTTCACGCTGCTGGAGATCGCCAGCGGACATCCGTACGTGAACATGCTCGGACCGCCGTCCGTCGAGACGATGTGGGACCGCCTGCTCGCGGAGGGGCGGAAGGTATACGGCGTGGCGGTCGATGACTCGCATCACCTGAAGCGTCCGTGGGACAAGGACGTCGCGCTGCCGGGCAAGGCCTGGGTCGTGGTGCGCGCGGAACGCAATGCGAAGTCGATCCTCGCCGCGCTGGAACGGGGCGACTTCTACGCGTCGACCGGCGTGGAGCTCGAGGAGGTCTCGGGCACGAGCGTGAAAGTGCGCGAGAAGAATCGCGCGCACTACCGCATCCAGTTCATCGGCCGCGGCGGACGCGTGCTGCAGGAGACCGAGGGCCTGACCGCGTCGTACACGCCGCGCGGCAACGAAGGCTACGTGCGCGCGAAGGTCATCGACTCGAATGGACGCATGGCCTGGGGCCAGCCGGCGTTCATCGATCGATCACGACGTGCGAAACATTGACGCGGGCGAAGATCGCGTCCACGACCACTCGCGCGACTTCGTTCGGATCCATGAAGCCCTCGCGCGGATGCTCCCAGAACGGCGTCTGCATCCCGCCCGGTGCGACGGAAAGCACGCGTGCCTTCGTGCCCTTCGCCTCCGCTTTCAGCACCTCGGTGTAGCCGCGCGCGCCCCACTTCGCGGCGCAATAGACGCTCTCGTTCGGCTTTGCCACCAGCGCGGCGGTGGAGAGCACGTTCACGATCGTGCCGCCGTCGCGGGTGAAGCGTGGGAAGAGCTCGTCGCAGAAGAGGATCATCGAGACGAGGTTCGCGTCGATGACCTGCCGCACATCCTCCTCGACGTACGACCCCGCGGCACCGAAGCATCCCGCGCCGGCGCAGTTGACGAGCAGCGTGATGTCGCCCAGCGACTCGGCGTAGGCGACGGCCCGCGCGACCGTATCTTCTCGCGAGGCGTCGCCGGAGACGTCCGCCTCCTCGCGGCGTGAGACGGTGACGACGCGCAGGCCGCGCTCGCGCAGCATTGCGGCGATGGACGCGCCGAGGCCGGAGGTGCCGCCGGTGACGATGGCTACAGTCATGACGTTCGATTGTAGGATGCGCGCGATGACGCTCGCTGTCCGTCTCGCCGTCCCGCTGCGCACGCTCGTCCTCATCGGCGGCGGCGAGTTCTCGTTCGGCGACACGCGCGAGATCGACCGCGTCATTCTGGAGATGATGCCGGCCGATCGCCGGACGATCGCCTTTGTCCCCACGGCTTCCGGCTCCGCCGAGTACGCGCAGCACCTCGGCAGGTATTTTCGGGAGCTCGATCCGTCGGTCGAGGTGGTGAACGTCCCGATCTATCGCGGCCGCGACAGCCGCCGCCCGAAGAGTCTCAACGCGCTGCTCGCCGCGGGCATGATCTACCTCGGCGGCGGCGTCACGAATCAACTGCTGGAGACGATCCGCGAGTCGCCGGCGGACATGGCCATGCGCGATGCGGCCGCGAACGGCGCGGTCATCGCGGCCATCGGCGCGGCGGCGTCGTGCTTCGGCACGCACGCGCGCGACATGCGCGGCGGCACCGCGGTTCCGGCCCTCGACTGGCTCGCCAACACCGTCGTCGAGACGGGCTTCGATCCGCAGAATGATTCGGGACTGCGCCGCCTGATGTCTCTCCCCGAGGTGCAGCTCGGCCTGGGGATCCCGGCGAAAACGGCGCTCGTCATCGATGGGGAAGGCAACGGCGAGATCGTGGGCGAGGGGCAGATCGCGGCTTTCCGAAAAAAAGCTTAGGAATGGGCGTTGCACTACCGCCGCCTTTTGGAGGTGCAGTATCGACACGGTGGAACAGACCCCCGCGGCTGAACGGCCCGTCACGCACGAGGAGCTGGTCCGCTTTTTCAGCGTTCTGTCTCACGATCTGAAGTCCCCGATCTTCGCCGTCGACGGCTTCAGCGATCTTCTCCTCAGCGACTACCTGGAGAAGCTCGACGAAGAGGGACAGGACTTCCTCCAGCGCATCCGCTCGAGCGCGCAGTACATGAAGCGCGTGCTCGACGAGATGTCGCACATGGTCAAGCTCCTGGCCCGACCGAGCGCGCGCAAGCCCACGCCGCTGCGCGAGGTGGTCGAGGAAGTGATCCTCAAGTACAACTTCCAGATCGAGGAAGGCGGCGTGCAGGTCGACCTTCCGACCGACCTCCCCGTCGTCAACGTCGATCCCGAAAAGATCCGGGAGGCCATCGGCGCGATCATCGCCAACGCGCTGTTCTTCAACGATCAGCCGAAAGGGGAGCGGCGCCTGGCCATCGACTGCAGCAGCGACGGCGCGGGCGGCATGCGCTTCTGCGTGCGCGACAACGGCATCGGCATCGACCCGCGGTACGCCAGCCAGGTCTTCGAGCTGGGTGGAATGAGCAAGCTCGATAAGCAGCGCGGCGGCGGTCCGGGCTACGGCCTCTATCTCGCGAAGCGGCTCATCGAGAGCCACGGCGGCGAGCTCTCCGCCGAATCAGTGCTCGGTGAGGGCAGCACGTTCTGCTTCACCCTTCCCGGCTGACACAACCTGTGGAGCGGCGGCCGCTCCCGGCCGCCGAAAAACTGCGACGGCGGCCGAA
>DATLOL010000022.1:0-39939 GCA_035536275.1 Thermoanaerobaculia bacterium | reverse complement strand
GCAAAGTCTCATAGACCTCTTTGCGACTTTGAGACTTTGCGACTCTGAGACTCCGGGCTGCGGAATGCCTCGCGAGGCCGCTGAGTTTCACGCCGCATGATCAAGATCACCCGTACGCTGCTTTTCCTCGCCGTCTTCGCGCTCCCTCTCTTCGCCCAGGACGCGCCCGAGGCGTGGGTTGTGGACAAGGGTCACTCGACCGCCACGTTCAAGATCCGCCACTTCACGGCGAACGTCGTCGGGCAGTTCCGCGACTTCGAGGGCTCGATCAACATCGACCGCGCCAACCCGGCCAAGTCGAGCGTCGAGTTCACCATCCAGGCGAAGTCGATCGACACGGGCGGCGAGCGCCGCGACAACCACCTGCGCAGCGCCGACTTCTTCGACGTGGAGAAGTTCCCGACCATCACCTTCAAGAGCACGTCTGTCGCTCCGAAGTCGAAGGACACCTTCGACGTTACCGGCGACCTGACCATGCACGGCGTCACCAAGCGCGTCACGCTCCCGGTCACCTTCCTCGGCTTCATGAAGCACCCGCGCGGCGAGAAGGCGGGCTTCGAGATCGAGACGGTCGTGAACCGCAAGGACTACGGCGTGACCTGGAACCGCGCCCTCGACGAGGGCGGGTTCATGCTCAGCGACGACGTGAAGGTCTCGATCAACCTCGAGGTGGATCGTAAGGTTCCGGCGCCCGCGGCCGCGCCGGCGCCGACCAAGTAGTCGATTAAGGTGTCATCCCGAGCGAAGTCGAGGGACCCCCTCGTTCGTTTCAGCAGGGGATTCTTCGACCGTCCTCCGCTTCGCTTCGGCGGCTCAGGATGACACGAGAAAGTGCATACGATATCGCGGTCGTCGGCGCCGGAGCAGCGGGGCTGACGGCCGCGATTTTTGCGAAGAGGGCCGCACCCGATGCGCGCATCGTGGCTCTCGACGGCGCGCCGCGGATCGGGGCGAAGATCCTGATCTCCGGCGGCGGGCGCTGTAACGTCACCCACGACGTCGTCACGCCCGGCGACTTCAACGGCAATCGTAACGCCGTGGCCCGCGTCCTGCGCACGTTCACCGTCGACGAGACCGTCGCCTGGTTCGCGGAGATGGGCGTGACCCTCAAGCGCGAGGAGACGGGCAAGTTGTTTCCCACGACGGACAAAGCGCGCACGGTCATCGATGCGCTGCTGCGTGAGTGCGAGGGCGTGGAGATCCGCACGGGCGCGAAGGTGCAAACGGTCGAGCGTGGGTTTCGGGTGAATGACATCGAGGCGAAGCGCGTCATCCTCGCCACCGGCGGCCGCAGCGTTCCCAGGACCGGCAGCGACGGCAGCGGCTACGCGCTCGTCCGTCACCTCGGCCACACCGTCACCGAGACCTTTCCCGCCCTCGTTCCGCTCGTGCTCGAGCCGGGGCACTGGATGACGTCGCTCAGCGGTCTCAGTGTCGATGCCGAGTTGACGGTGAAGTCCGGCAAGGTCGTGGCCCGCGAGCGCGGGTCGCTGCTCTTCACGCACTTTGGCATCAGCGGTCCGGTCGCGCTGGACATCTCCCGCCACTGGATCGCCACGGCTGGCGGCACGCTGCACGTGAACTTCCTCCCAGGCGAGACCTTCGAGTCGCTCGATCGGCAACTGCTCGGCCCGCGCGGCAACATCCTCCGCGGACGACTGCCGCAGCGCCTCGTCGACGTGCTGGTGGGCGAGGCGAAGATGACCAACCTCACCAAAGAGGAGCGACGGCGCATCGTCCGCGCGGTCGTGGACACGCCTGTGCCCGTCGCGCGCGACCGCGGCTTCGACTACGCCGAAGTGACGGCGGGCGGGGTGCCGCTGAGCGAGGTGGACCTGTCGACGATGCATTCGCGCAAGTGCGACGGGCTCTACCTCTGCGGCGAGATCCTCGACGTGGACGGCCGCATCGGCGGCTACAACTTTCAGTGGGCGTGGGCCAGCGGGAGGCTGGCCGGCGAGCACGCTGCGCGGTCGTTTGCATAGCAAGTAACCGATGACCACGGACAGGGCGCTGCCCTGGTACGTATTCGGTGTCTTCGTTGTGTTGACACTCCTGGCGACGTCGTACGTCTGGCGCTCCACGCGCGCCGCCGACCGCGCCCGCTTCGACAACGCCGTGCAGACCACGGGCGACGCGATCGCCGCGCGGCTCGACACGTACATCAACCTCCTCAACGCGACCCGCGGCCTGGTCGCGTCCGATCCCGCGCTGTCGCGCAAGCGCCTGCGCGACTACATCCGCAGTCACGAAGTGCAGGAGCGCTATCCCGGCATCCAGGGGATCGGGCTCTCGCTGGAGGGCTTCAAGGACTTTCGTGTGTGGCCGGAGTCGGGTGTCATCCCGAGCCCGCTGTCGACGAATCCCGTGCGCCGCGAGGCCATGGAACGCGCGCGCGACACGGGCGAGCCCGCCGCCTCGGGACACGTCACGCTCGTGCAGGAGATCGATCCGGCGAAGCAGGCCGGCTTCCTGATCTACACCCCGGTCTACGCGACCGGCTTCGCGCCGCGCACGCTCGCCGAGCGCCGGCAGACGATCATCGGATTCATCTACGCGCCCTTCCGCGCCGCCGATCTGCTCGACAACATCTTCGTCTCGCAGGCGCGGCCAGAGCTCGGATTTCAGATCACCGACGCCGGCAAAACGCTGTTCCGCACGCCCGAGCTCCCGCCCGACCCGCGCTGGACCTCGCGCGGGCGTCTGAAGGTGGCAGGGCGGCAGTGGGACGTCATGTGGATCTCGCGCCGCGAGGGAAGAGGTCCCGCGGTCATGCTCGCCGGCGCGACCCTCCTCGGCGGACTGATCATCGCCTCGCTGCTCTTCTCGCTGCTGCGCGTGCAGCTCCAGGCTCGCGCGCAGGCGGAGCAGACCGCGGAGCGGCTCGCTGCCTCGGAGGCCGCGCTGCAGCGGGCGAATCAGGCCAAGGACGACTTCCTGGCGACGCTGTCGCACGAGCTGCGCACGCCGATGACGTCGATCATGGGCTGGGCGCAGATGCTCGCCGACGGCACGCTCGACCCCGAGACCTCGCGCACCGGCATCGAGGCGATCGGCAAGAGCTCGAAGGTGCAGGCGCAGCTCATCGACGATCTGCTCGACGTCTCACGCATTACCGCGGGGAAGATGCGCATCGAGCATCAGCCGCTGGAGATCGGGTCCGTCGTCGACGCGGCGGTGGAGACCGTGCGGCCGTCCGCGGCTGCGAAGGGGGTGACGGTCACGGCGAACACGGACACGAACGCGTCCGTGAACGGCGACGCTCATCGCCTGCAGCAGGTCGTCTGGAACCTGCTCACGAACGCCCTGAAGTTCACACCCGAGGGTGGGGAGGTGTGGGTGAGCGCGGAGGTGGAGGAGCGCGAGGTCGTGATCGAAGTGCGCGACACCGGCCAGGGCATCGATCCCGAGTTCATGCCCCATCTCTTCGAGCGGTTCCGCCAGGCCGACAGCTCCTCCACGCGCTCGCACATGGGCCTCGGGCTCGGTCTGGCCATCGTGCGCCACCTCGTCGAGCTGCACGGCGGGACGATCGCCGCGGAGAGCCGCGGCGCCGGCAAGGGCTCGACGTTCCGCGTACGCCTGCCGCTGCACGAGACCGTCAGGCCGCGCACGCGGCATCACACGCCCACCAATCTCTCGATGGACCTCCACGGCGTGCGCGTGCTGGTCGTCGACGACGAGGACGAAGTGCGCCGGTACGTCGTGACGGCCCTGCGCTCCGCCGGCGTCGACGTCCGCGACGCGGCTTCGGCGCGTGACGCGCTGGACGAGCTGGAGGAGTGGCCGGCGGACGTCGTCCTCAGCGACCTGGCCATGCCCCACGCGGACGGCTTCGATCTGCTGCACTGGATCCGCAACGCGTCGCAGCCGCGCATCAGCCGGGTTCCGGTGGTGGCACTGACGGCGTTCGCGATGCCGGAGGATCGGGAGCGCGTGCGCGAGGCGGGCTTCCAGGGCTTCCTCGCGAAGCCGGTCGACCCCGCTCGCCTCCGCGCGGCGGTCGCAAAAGCCGCGCGCAGCGTCGGCACAGTGAATGCTTAGGCAGAGCGCCACCCGACCATGCGGTATGCCCTGACGCCGACGCAGAGCGGCATGCTGTTTCACCGGCTGCTGGACCCTTCGTCCGGTGCGGACGTGCAACAGCTCGTGTGCACCCCAGCCGACCTCGACATCATCCGGCGCGCCCTGCTGCGACACGACGTCCTGCGCACGCGCTTCCTCTGGCAGGGGCTGCCTTCACCGCTGCAGGAAACGGTCGACGAGGTCGAGCTCCCGGTCTCGCGGCACGACAGTCTCGATCAGTATCTGATCGAGGATCGGCGCCGCGGCTTCGAGCTCGACCGCGCGCCGCTGATGCGCTTCGCCGTCATCGACGATGCGACCGCGGTCTGGACGTATCACGCGGCGCTGCTCGATGGACGGTCGGTGAACCTGCTGCTCACCGGGTCGGCCGAACCGCGTCCCTTCCGCGAGTACGTGGAGTGGCTGGAGCAGCGCGATCTCGCCGCGGCCGAGGGGTACTGGCGGGAGAAGCTGAAGGGATTTGCGGCGCCGACGCCGTTGCCGGTTTCGCATGAGCGCGGCACCGGCTTCGGACGCATTCCGCTGCGCGCGCGCGGCGATCTCACCGCGGCCTGGGCGCTGCTTCTCCAGCGCTACAGTGGCGAGTCCGACGTCGCCTTCGGCGTCGCGGAGTCGCGGCGTCCGCCCGGCTTCGAGAACGTGCTGGGGATGTTCATCAACACGATCCCGGTGCGCTCGACCGACCTCGATCTGCATCCCGAGCACGCTCACGCGCCGCTGGCCAGCATTCAGAAGTGGAGCGAGGTCACGCCGCTCTTCGACAGCATCGTCCTGCTCGACGAGAAGCCTGTGCGCGGGACGCTGCACGAGCAGACGACCTATCCGCTGGCGATCGCGACGGATGCGATCACGTACGACCGCACGCGCATCGACGACGCAACGGCGGCACGGGTCGCCGGACATCTCCAGAACGTGCTCGAAGGCCGCGAGCTGCTCACGGAACGCGAGCGCACGCAGATCCTCGTCGAATGGAACGACACCGCCCGCGACTACGATCTCGACCGCTGCGTGCACGAGCTCGTCGAAGCCCAGGTCGCACGCACGCCGGACCGCGTGGCCATCACGTTCGAAGGCGCGTCGCTGACCTACCGCGAGCTCGACGATCGCGCGAACCGCATCGCCGCGTCCTTGCGTACGCGCGGCGTCGGCCCGGACGTCTTCGTCGGCATCCTCCTCGAGCGCTCGCTCGACCTCGTCGCCGCACTCCTCGGCATCCTCAAAGCCGGCGGCGCCTACGTGCCGCTCGATCCGATGTATCCGAAAGACCGCATCGACTACATGATCGAGGACTCGGGCGCGCCGATCGTCATCACAAAAGACAATCTCGCGCAGCTTCTTGCCGTCAGCCCGAACCCCACCAGCAACCAGCAACCAGCAACCAGCAACAACCTGGCGTACGTCATCTACACCTCCGGCTCGACGGGCAAGCCCAAAGGCGTCCAGCTCCCGCATGGCGCGGTCGTCAACTTTCTCGAGACCATGCGCGAGCGGCCCGGCCTCACCGCCGAGGACGTGCTCCTGGCCGTGACGACGCTCTCGTTCGACATCGCGGGACTCGAGCTCTGGCTCCCGCTGACCACCGGCGCACGCATCGAGCTGGCCTCGCGCGAGACCGCGTCCGACGGACGCGCGCTGATGCACGCCATGCGCGGCGTGTCGATCATGCAGGCCACGCCCGCGACGTGGCGGATGCTCCTCGAAGCCGGATGGAGCGGCGATCCGCGCCTGAAGATCCTCTGCGGCGGCGAGGCGCTGTCGAACGATCTCGCGCGGCAACTGCTCGCGCGCTGCGACTCGCTCTGGAACATGTACGGGCCCACCGAGACGACGATCTGGTCGACGGTGCAGCGCGTGGAGCAGCAAACCGCCGCGACCGTCCCGATCGGAAAACCGATCGCGAACACCACCGTCTACGTGCTCGACAAGGAGCTGCAACCGGTTCCGGTCGGCGTCTCCGGCGAGCTGCACATCGGCGGCGCCGGCGTCGCGCGCGGCTACCTCAATCGTCCGGAGCTGACCGCGGAGCGCTTCATCGCCGATCCGTTCCGCCCGAACGCGCGGGTCTACAAGACCGGCGACGCCGTGCGCTGGCTGCCCGACGGACGCATCGAGTATCTCAACCGTCTCGACAACCAGGTGAAGGTGCGCGGGTACCGCATCGAGCTGGGCGAGATCGAGTCCGCGCTGCGGAAGCATCCGCAGGTCAACGACGCGGTGGTGATCGTGCGCAATGCGGCGCTGGCGGCGTATCTGATCGCCCGCGACAGCGCGCTGTCGACGTCGCAACTTCGCGATTTCCTCCGCGCGTCGCTCCCCGATTACATGGTGCCGGCGTTCTTCGTCACGCTCGACGCGTTCCCGCTCACGCCGAACGGCAAGGTCGATCGCAAGGCCTTGCCCGCGCCGGATCACCGCGGGCGCGAGGCCGAGGAGTCGTTCGTGCCGCCGCGCGACGAGGTGGAAACGCGACTCGCGCAGATCTGGTGCGATGTTCTCGGGCTGCCCTCCGCGAGCGTGCACGACAACTTCTTCGAGTCCGGGGGCGAGTCGATCCTCGCCCTCAGGATGTTCGTGCGCATCGAACAGGAGCTCGGCCGGAAGCTGCCGTTGGCGACGCTGCTTCAGGCGAACACGATCGCCGCGCTGGCGAACGCGCTCCGCGACGAGCCCGCGGCCGACCAGGAGTGGTCGTCGCTCGTGCCTCTGCAACCGAACGGTACGAAGCGCCCGTTCTTCTGCATCCACGGCATCGGCGGCAACATCCTCAACTACCGCCCGCTCGCGCAGCACCTCGGACCTGATCAGCCCTTCTACGCGCTCCAGGCGCGCGGCCTCAACCGCGAGCAGGAGCCGCTCACGCGCGTGGAGGACTACGCCCGCGTCTATCTCGAGGAGATCCGCCGCGTGCAGCCCCACGGCCCGTATCTCCTCGGCGGCCTCTCCTTCGGCGGCATCGTCGCCTACGAGATGGCCCTGCAGCTCCGCGAGAAGGGCGAGGAGGCGGCGCTGGTGGCCCTCTTCGACAGCCAGCCGGTCGGCTACACGACCATCGTCGCGGAAGACGGGACGAAGACGAGCAAGTTCCGGTCGCGCCTGACCACACACGCGGGCCTGCTCCTGCGCGGGCCGAACCGTTTCAGGTACTTCACCAAGCGCGTCCGCCGTGTCTGGCGGAAGGTCGTCTACAAATCCTGGCAGACGGCAGTGGCCGGATTCCGCAAGGTCGGTCGCCCGATCCCGAAAGCGCTGTACGACGTGCAGCAGGCCGGCTACCTGGCACTTCGCGACTACCGCCCGCGCACTTACCCCGGCCCGGTGACGTTCTTCTACGCCGAGAACGAGCCGGAGGGATTCACGCGGGAGAAACAGCTCGGATGGGCGATGCTGGCCGAGGGAGGACTGGAGAGCGTGCCGGTGCCGGGCGAGCACAACACGTCGCTCAGCGAGCCTCATGTGGGGGTGGTGGCGGCGCGGCTGGCGGAGCGTCTCGAGGCGGTGTCGGGAAAGTTGACCAGTCAACCATTCACGCGTACATTGCGGGAGTGGCCAGCGATCTCCAGCGCGAGCTGAAACAGAGCCGCCCCTTCGTCGAGCCGGCCGAGGAGACCGCGGTCTCGCTCCTGCGCACGGCCGATCTGGTGCGCCGCACGCTGACCGCCGTCATCGAGCCCCACGGGCTCACCCTGCAGCAGTACAACGTCCTGCGCATTCTCCGCGGTGCGGGCAAGGACGGACTGCCGACACTCGAGATCGCGGAGCGCATGGTCGAGCAGACGCCGGGCATCACGCGCCTCATCGACCGCCTGGAGATCAAGCAGCGCGTGGAGCGCGAGCGCAGCGCGACCGACCGGCGCCAGGTGTTCGTGCGCATCACCCCCTCGGGACTCGCACTGCTGGCCCAACTGGACCAGCCCATCCGCGATGCGGAGCGCGAGGCGCTCGGCGTCGTATCCGACCGCCAGCTCGCGCAACTGCTGTCGCTCCTCGACCGCGCCCGCCAGGGATTGCACGCCGCCCTCGAATCGCGGCGCGCCGAACAGGCTTTGACCGCATAGGAGACCTCATGAGACACGTCCGCAACCTGCTGTTCGCTTTGCTCGCCGCCATCCCGATGTTCGCGCAGCCGCAGCCCGCGGTGCGCGAGGAGTGGGTCGTCGACAAGGCGCATTCGTCGGTGCAGTTCCGCATCCGGCACCTGATGTCGAACGTCCCGGGCAAGTTCCGCGACTTCACCGCCGGCATGATCGTCGACCGCGCCGACCCCGCGCGCTCGTCGGTCGAGTTCACGATTCAGTCGGCCAGCATCGACACGGCCGAGGCGGGACGCGACGAGCACCTGCGCAGCCCGGACTTCTTCGAGGCCACCAAGTACCCGACCATCTCGTTCAAGAGCTCCGTGGTGACGCCGAAGTCGCCGACCCGCTTCGACATCACCGGCGACCTGACCATGCACGGCGTGACCAAGCGCGTGACGCTCCCCGTCGAGTTCCTCGGCTTCGGCAAGGACGCGCGCGGCACCGAGCGCGCCGGCTTCAACATCGAAACGACCCTCGACCGCAAGGACTACGGCATCACCTGGAACCGCATCCTCGACGAAGGCGGCCTCCTCCTCGGCGACGAAGTGAAGGTGATCATCGATCTGGAGATGGTGAAGAAGAAGTAGCTGCTTTTTTGTTTTTGGTTTTGTTTTTGGTTAGCCCCGAGCGCAGTCGAGGGGCCAGCTTCCTCGCGAAAAGGGTGTTCGTTTGACACGGAGTCTCACGAAACACATGCCTCGTGAGACAAGTTGGCCCCTCGACTTCGCTCGGGGCTAATTTTCTTTTTTCGTCGAAACCACCTTCAACGCATTCTCGACGGCATGCAGCAGTGCCCCCGCCCCCACCGGCGCGCCCGTGGCGTGCTTCATCCACTGATCGGGCGGCAGGGAGCCGTAGCGCGACATGCGCTCGAACTCCTTCCCCACGTCGCCCGCCTTCTCCATCTGCTCCTCGATCTGGAAAGCGATCAGGTGTCCGATCGGGTAGTTCGGAAGATAGAGGAAGTTGTTGACCATGTGCGCGTAGACGCCGAGGAGCATGACGTCCTTTTTGCCGAAGACGGGGGCGTAGTAGCGGTTCCAGATGTCCTTCGAGATCTGCACCGTCGCGTTCTTCAGCTCCTCGGGTGTCGCATTCGGATGGTCGTACATCCAGTGCCACACGCCCATGTCCACCAGCGCGACGCCGGCGATCTCGTACGTGCCCCAGAACTCGTTCAGGGTCTGCAGCGCGCGTGACTCGGCGCTCGGCGAGGAGAGTCCGAGCAGCTCCATGTCGCGGTTCTGGAACACGAACGCGAGGGCCTCGGTGAACGCGGTGTTCGGCACGCCCTGCAACGTGTAGAAGTCGATGTGCTTCAGCGAGAACACCTGCTCCACGTTGTGGCCCATCTCGTGGACCGCGATGTTGAAGCCCTTGTAGTCCATGCCCTCCCTGGCGACGCGTGTGCGCAGGCGAGGGTTGTCGCCGCGGCGGCCGGCGCCGAGGGCGTGGCCGGAGCCGCGCGCGGGATCGACTTCGATGTTCGCGGCCAGGTAGTCCGCGCGCTCCTTCGTGAAGCCGAGCTTCACCAGGAGGCTGGCCATGTCCTTCTTGTACGCCTCGGCCGTCGGATAGCGCTTGCGCGTGATCGCGTCGAGCTCGGCCTCGGTGTACGCACCGCGCGGGCGGAAGCCGTTGTACCAGATGTCGAACGGCTCCAGCTTGCGGCCGAGGCGCTTCTCGATCAGCTTCGCCACCTTCGGGACGAGCGGCGAGGTGACCACGTCCTTGAGCATGCCCTCGACGCGCGACTCCAGCATCTGCCGCCCTTCCTCGAAGCTGCGGCGGATGTGCGTCGGCGCGGTGGGGGAGTAGGGATCGACGAGCTTCGAGGCCTTGAAGGTGCCGAGGATCTTCGCGTAGCGCGTGTCGGGCTCGCGGGCGTTGGTGATCTTCGCGGGAGCGGCGCGTCCTTCGCCTTCATCCGCGTCGTCGACGGCGGCGGCCTTGACATCGTTCGTGTACGGATTCCAGTCGACGTTCGGGTTGTCGACCACGGCCTCGGGGATGGACTGATCGACGATCCGCTCCATCACCCGCTGGATCATGCGCTGCTTCGGCAGGCCGGCTTTCGGATCGATGGAGTAATTGGCCTTGATCTCGTCGCGCAGGTTCCAGTGCTCGAGCAGGCGCATCTTCGCGGGGAAGAGGCGATTGCCCTTGTCGTCGAGCAGGTGATGCATCCAGATGTTGTAGGTGGCGACGTACTGCGACGCCTCGGCCGCGGCGCGGCTGACGGCCATGTTCACGTCGGCGGGCACACGCTTCGAGAAGTTGAGCGCCAGTGCCGCCTCCGCCCACTCACGGCGCGACCACTTCTCGCCCTCGGTCAGCCGCTGCTCGAGCGTCGTGATCGGGAAGTTGAGCAGGACGATGAAGGCGACCTTGTTCTCGAAGAAGTCGTCGGTGAGATGCGCGCCCGGCGCGTAGCCGGCCAGGATCTCGTCGAACGGATAGACCGTTCCGATGTCGAGGTCCGACTGCCACTGCAGGTCGCGGCCGATCTCGGTCATGTGACCGTAGATCGACTCGAGGAGGAACTGCATGCGGTTGAAGAGCGCGTCGTGCGTCTCCTGGTCGCCGGCGAAGTGCGTGCGCACGAGACTCTCGAACGCGGCGCTGTCGCCGTCCTCGGCGCGCCAGAAGTCGGCGACCTGCTTCATGCCGCGCTTCAGGCGCGGGCGCTGAGCCTCTCCGTACTTTGCGACCAGTTCCGTTTCGAGTTTCTGCATCGATTCCTGAAGTTGCGCGGACGCCGGGGTCGCGAGGAGTGCGACCAGCGCCGCGGCGGCGACGATTCGAGACAAGGGGTGTCTCCTTTCGCCGGCGATTCTATGCGCACGCGCGGCGTGACGTATTGCTCGAATGTCGTGCGGACCGGCTTGGCCAATCAGCGCTGCCGGCCGTGCCGGCTACTTGCGCTTCGTGCGGTGCGTCGCCTGTGCCGTCCATGGATCTTCGGGCCACGGATGCTTCGGATAGCGCGCGCGCAGCTCCTTGCGCACCTCCTGATACGTGCCGTTCCAGAACGAGCGCAGATCGCGCGTGACCTGGACGGGCCGTCCCGCGGGTGAGAGCAGCTCGAACGTGACCGGTGTCGAGCCGATGCGCGGAGTCTCGCCAAGGCCGAACAGCTCCTGCAGCTTGACCGAGGCGAACACCGAACCGTCCTCGCGATACTCGAGCTTCACGCTGCGGCCGCTCGGCAGGTCGAGGCGCTCGGGGCCGCGCATCGCGAGGCGGCGCTCGTTCTCGGGATCGACGCGTTTCTTCGGCGTGAGGCGCTCGACCTCGACCGGATCGGGCGCGACGTTGATCTCTTTCAGCAACAGCGCGTCGTACCAGACGCGCTTCGTCGCCCGGACTTTGCCGTTCACCCATTCGTGCAAGACGTCCTCGTGCGTGGGCTCCAGCCACTCCTTCTCGATGACCGACGCGATGCGCACCAGCGACTCGGCGCCGCCGCCGCTTACATCGAGGGCGACGAGAAACTCGCCGCCGTGCATGCCGCTCTCTTTCGCCAGCACCGCGCCGGTGCCGCTCGACAGCAGCAGTCGCAGCGATCCGGGCTCGCGGCGCATGGCCACACGATCGGGGTAACCCGCCAAAAGCGCGCGCCGCGAGCGTTCCTGTGGAGCGGCCACCGCTCCACCTTTCGCGTGACGCGCGAGCTCGCGCACAGCGGGATCGAGCCGCGGCGAGTCGGCCAGCGCGAGCGCGTCGCCGCTCCCGATGTTGCGCACATCCTCGGACAGCAGCGCGCAGACGCGCACCGCGCTCTCGCCTGCATCGAGCAGCACGCGCGCGAGGCGCGGATGCAGCGGGATTGCGCGCAGCTTCTCGGCCGTGCGCGCGTCGTTCGCGCCGAGGCGGCGCAGGAGCTCGAGGGCGGCCTCGATGCGATGCTCGGGCGGGCGCTCGAACCACTCGAATGCGCGCGGGTCGCCGCCCCAGGCGATGATATCGAGGACGGGCGAGGCCAGATCGACGCGGCGCACTTCCGGCTCGCGCTGCGGGCGCAGCATCATCCGCTCGTCCCACAAACGCGTGGCCCGGCCCGGTGCGGTGCGGCCCGCGCGTCCGGCGCGCTGGTCGGCCGAGTCCTTCGAGATTTGCTCGAGCACGAGGTGGTCGACGGCCGTGTTGGGATCGAAGCGCAGCACTTTCTGCAGTCCGGAGTCGATGACGTCGTTGACGCCTTCGACGGTGAGCGACGTCTCGGCGACGTTGGTCGCGAGGATGATCTTGCGCTCGCGCGACGGAGCGAGCGCGCGCTCCTGCTGTTCGACGGGGAGCGAGCCGTGGAGCGGCAGGGCATTGGGAAAGAGTCGGCGGACGTCTTCGATCTCGCGCGCGCCGGGGAGGAAGCAGAGGATGTCTCCCTTCGTCTGTTTCTCAACGTCGCGAATGGCCTCGGCCATCGTCGTCTGCGCGTAACGCACGTCGATCGGAAAAGTGCGCGCGTCGATCTCGACGACGGTCGCGCCGAGGAAGCGCGCGACGGGCTCAGGATCCATGGTCGCGGACATGACCACGACCGCGAGATCGTCGCGGGTGTCGGCGGCCTGCTTCACCAGGGCCAGGGCGAGATCGGCGTGCACGCTGCGCTCGTGAAACTCGTCGAGCACGACCACGGCGAAGTCACTCAGCAGCGGATCCTGCTGCAGCCGCGCCGTGAGGATGCCTTCCGTGGCGACGAGGAGCTGCGTGCGCGCGGAGAAGCGCCGCTCGAAGCGGATCTGCCAGCCGATCTCCTCGCCGAGGGTCCAGTTGCGCTCGGCGGCGATGCGGCGGGCGAGTGTGCGTGCGGCCACGCGGCGCGGCTGGAGGAGGATCGTTCGGCCGAGTGCGGTGAGGGCGGGCGGTATGCGCGTGGTCTTCCCCGCGCCGGGCGGGGCCAGGATCACCGCGCGCTTGCGCTGGCGGACGAGGGAGACGATGGCGTCGACGTGCGCGTCGACCGGGAGCGGCGCTTGCACTTGAACGCGGCATTATGGCGACTCCCAAAGACGACGACATCGACTACAACGTCGAGGGTGCAACCCCTCCGCACGAGAAAGACGATCCCACCAACGAAGGCTACGACGAGGCCGTGCGCACCGGCCCCGGACGCTATGGCGTCCCCGAGGGCGAAGGCGGCGTGTTCGGCACGAGCGGCGGCGGCACCTACGAGGGCGGCTTCCACGAAGTGGAACGCCCGGTGATCGAAGGAACCGAGCGCGGCGAAGACGAGCGCACGAAAGACAAATAGGACGAATACGCCCTATAGGGCCTATAGGCCTATACGACCTATAGGTCTTATAGGTCCTATTGACTTTCCAGTCCCACGGCACTATTGTACTAGTGCTATATGACAACAGTGTTCCATCTGGACTCCTCGACCGGAGTCCCCTTCTACCGGCAGATCATCGATCAGGTGCTCCTGGCCGTTGCCGATGGACGGCTCAAGCCGGGAACGCAGTTGCCCACGGTTCGTCAGCTCGCGGTAGACCTCTCGGTGAATCTGAACACCGTGGCCAAGGCCTATCGCGAGATGGAGATCCGGGGAATCGTTCAGACCCAGCAGGGGACGGGCACGTTCGTGGCCGCGCGATCCGGTGCGAAGACGCGCGAGAAACGAAAAGCGATGCACGACCTGCTGGACCGGTTCCTCGCCAATGCAGAGGCTCACGGCATCCAGATCGAGGATCTCGTGGAGGCGCTCGCGGAACGGGCCGAGAAAACCCGCAGGAGGGCAGTGTGATCATTCCGGTGTTGACGACAGCAGCGATGAAGAACCACAACTCGAACACGGACGAGATGGGCAACGTCCGCGGCGGCGCGCGGCGCTACGCGAACCCCGTCAGCGTGGCCGTGTTCACCATTTTTCTCGTCGCCGCGACGATCGTCGGGGGCGTACTGCATCTCCGCTGGCCGGCCGTGGCCCTCATCGTCATCGCTCTGTTCGCGCTCTTCAGCATCAAGGTCGCGAACCAGTGGGAGAAGGCCGTGGTCCTGCGCTTCGGCAAGTTCGTCGGTCTGAAGGGGCCGGGCCTGTTCTTCGTCATCCCCATCGTCGACGAAATCTCGCACCTGATCGACCAGCGCGTGCGCGTCACCGACGTCACCGCCGAATCCGCGCTCACGCGGGACACGGTGCCGGTCGACGTCGACGCCATCGTCTTCTGGACGGTGTGGGACGCCCAGAAGTCGGTGCTGGAGGTGTCGGATTACTTCGCCGCCATCGCCATGTCCGCGCAGACCGCTCTGCGCGAGGCCATCGGCCGGGCCGAGCTCGCGTCGATGATCACCGAGCGTGAACGTCTCGGCGACGCGCTGCGCCGCATTCTCGACGAGAAGACCAATCCGTGGGGCATCACCGTGCACTCGGTCGAGATCCGCGACGTGAAGATCCCCCAGGCCCTCGAGGACGCGATGAGCCGCCAGGCCCAGGCCGAGCGCGAGCGCCAGGCCCGCATCATCCTCGGCACCGCCGAAACGGAGATCGCCTCGCGCTTCGTCGCCGCAGCCACCGAGTACGAGAGCCATCCCGTCGCGCTGCACCTGCGCGCGATGAACATGCTCTACGAGGCGCTGAAAGAGAAGGGCTCGATGGTGATCGTCCCCTCCACGGCCGTCGAGACGATGGGTCTCGGCGGACTGGCCGGCCTCACCGCGCTCTCGAAGGAGAAACTGTCATGAAGAGCGCAATCTCGCTGATCGCGGTAGCGCACGCGGCCGTCGCACTCGCATCGTTCGTGGCCGTACGCGGCATGATCACGACGCTCGACGAACTGGCCCGCCAGGGTGGCGGCATCGCCACGTTCTCCGAGGGGATGGTGAACGCGGTGCGCTGGCCGGTGGTCGCGACGTGGATCGCGGTCGGCCTGAGCGTGCTCGCGCTGATCGTGGCGCGCCGCAACGCCGCGGAGGAGCGTCCGATGCGCGGCGCCGCGTTCGCGGCGATCGCCATCGGCGGCGGCCTCGCGGGCGTGTTCGTGTTCCTCGAGGCGGCGATGCTTCTCCATCGCGCGATCGTGCCTCCCGGCGTGCCGTTCACCGAGGTTGCGGGGCGGCTGACGTCGGCGAGCTGGATCACCGCGCTCTGCTTCGTCGCCGCCGTGGCCGTGGCCCTGCTCTCCCTTCGCGCACGCGTGCCGATGCGCGTGGCCGTGGCCGCGGTGCTGATCAGCCTCGGCGTCTCGGCGATGGCAATCGTGACCCTGGGCGAGATCAGCGCCATTCACGAGGACGTGATGAAGGGGGATCTCACGCGGTTCCGCGCCGAGCTGCGTTAGCCGATCGACTCCAGGATCTCGTCGATCGTCGAGCGCCGGCAGGTGAACATCGGCGTATCGCGCACCGTGTACTTCGACGACTCGGTCTCGCGCAGCTCCTGCACGAGATCGAGAAACTCGTCGGCCGTGTCGGACTCGAAGGCCACCACGAAGTCCTGATCGTCGAGCCCGAACGAGTAGGTCGTGTTGATCTTCACGCGCGGGTACTTGTGACCGATGGCGATGTGCTCGTTCATGATCCGCTGGCGCTCGGCCATCGGCAGCAGGTACCAGTCCCGCGTCTTCACGAACGGATAGACGAACAGGTAGGGCCGCTTGCCGGGCACGATGCGCAGGCGCCGTCCCTCCTGCCCCTCGTGCACGTGCTCGTCGACATACTGGGAGTGCTTGGTCATGGCCAGGAACGAGTGCGGGACGTCGAGGTAACGCCCGAGGATGGAGCGGTTGATGTCCGCGACCATGCGCTGGAACGGATCGATGTCGTAGCCGATGCGCCAGAGCATGAAGTCGACGCCGGCCTTGAGCCCGACCGTCGTGTAAGGCAGCACGAACATCGGCCCCTGATACTTTTTGACGATCTCCGCCAGCTCCCCCCGAGCCTGCGCGCGCACGTCCTCCGGCAACGCACGAAACGCGCGATCGACGCGGAAGAACATGAAGTTGACGAACTGGCGGGCGCTGGACTTTGGGGCTTCGGGGGCGGGCTGCGTTTCGGGGGCGGTCGTGGTGGTCATGACGGGCGATTCTAGTACGACGCGCTGTTGCTGGTTGCTGGTTCCTGGTTGCTTGCGATGAATGGGGTTTCAGGCCATGCAGCGCGAGTAACCAGCAACACAGCAACCAGCAACAACTGGTCTCGCGCACACTTTGCCATTACGATGCGGCCCAGTGGCCCCCCGCGTACCACAGCCGCATCTCGCGTCTCCTCCGCAGGCGCGTTCGTACCAGCAGTTGCTGACCAAGCTGCTGCGGCATGGGGCGTATCCGCAGCTTCGGAAGATCATCGAGAAGACCCTTCCGGCCGATCTCTCGCCGGTGTTGCCGCTGCTGCTGGAAGAGGATCGCAAGCGCATCCTGTCGCTGCTGATCGAGGCCGGGAAGGCTGCGCGGGCGTTGTTCGAGCTGGACGACCGCGACCTCGAGGAGATCCTCGAGTCGACCGATGACGCCACGCTCGCGTCGATCTGCAGTTCCTCCGCGCCGGACGATGCGGCCGACCTCCTCGACGTCCTCGACGAGGAGCGCCGCGCGCGCATTTTCCAGATCCTCGGCGCGACTCAGGGCGCGAAGCTCGAGTCGCTGCTGGAAGGCGAAGAGGAGACCGCGGGCTCGCTGATGAACACCGAGTTCCTCGCGCTCGACGAGGAACTCACAGTCGCCCAAGCCATCGAGGCCATTCGCCAATACCCCCGCAAGGAGTCGTTCTTCTACGTCTACTGCGTCGACGCCGATCAGCACCTCGTCGGCGTGCTCTCCCTGCGCAGCCTCATCCTGGCCAATGCAGCGGCGCAGCTCAAAGACCTCATGGTGCAGAGCGTCGTGCGGACGCAGATCGACTCCAGCCCCGAGGAAGTCGCGCAGATGGTGTCGAAGTACGACCTGCTGTCCGTGCCCGTCGTGGACATGCAGAACACGCTCGTCGGCGTGGTCACCGTCGACGACGTGCTGGACGTGATTCAGGAACAGGCCGAGGAAGACCTGCTGCACCTGGCCGGCGTCGACATCAGCGAGCGTGTGACCACGCCCGCGCGCGAGTCGTGGCGCACGCGCTTCCCCTGGCTGGCCGTGAACCTCGTCACCGCGTTCGCCGCGGCCTCGGTGGTCCGTTTCTTCGAGCCCACGATCCAGAAGTGGACCGTGCTCGCCGCGTTCATGCCCATCGTCGCCGGGATGGGCGGCAACGCCGGCACGCAGACCCTCACCGTCTTCGTCCGGGCCCTCGCCCTCGGCGAGCTCGATTGGCGCGCAGGGCTGCGGCCGGTCTGGAAGGAGCTGCTGGTCGGCCTCGCCAACGGCGCCGCGATCGGCACCATCACCGCGCTCATCGTCGGACTGTGGACGGGCCAGTGGGTGCTCGCCGGCATTCTCCTCGTCGCGATGACGGTGAACCTGGTCATCGCCGGCGTGGCGGGTGGCGTCGTGCCCCTGGTGCTGGAGCGCTTCGGCTTCGACCCGGCCGTGGCGTCCTCGATCTTCGTGACGACCTGCACCGACGTCGGCGGCTTCTTCTCGTTCCTCGGCCTCGCGACGATCGCGCTGCACTTCTGGCTCTAGCAGCGTTCCTTAGCGCGTCGCGCGCGATTTGCGGGCGATCGACGTATCGAAGAACCGCAGGAACCCGCGCTCCACGCCGCCGTGCTCGGGCCCGAACGACACGCGGCCGTATGCCACGACCACGCGCCCATCACCGGCGCGCGCGACCGAGGCCGGCGCCGGCCATGCGTCGAGCGCGGCGATGCTCGTGCCGAACGACACGCCGAGCGAACCGGTCGCGGGGATCACGCCGAGGCGGAGCGCGCGCTGGCGATAGTCGCTGCCGCCGCCGTAGAGGTCCTGCCACGCGACGGCGTAGCGCACTCCATCGAAGGCGATGCCGGGCGCGAAGCCTTTCACGAGCAGCGTCGGTGCGTCGCCGTCGAGACGTCCGTCGCGAAACACACGCCGCGCGCGCACGCCGAGGCCGTCGCCGTCCCACACCACCAGCCAGTCGTTGCCGTCCGAGGCGATTGCGGGCGGACCGGCGTCGATGTCCGGCTCGTCGCCAACGAGGAGCGGCGCCGTGTCGAGGATCGTGAGCTGCGGCGTCACCCGCGCCGCCCACACCTTCGCCGGAACCGAGATCGGCGGATCGAAGAAGGGGTGGAAGTTCTCCGTCCAGCCCACGAGCAGCGCGGAGCCGTTCGAAGAGAGGGCGGGGTTCGCGAGCACCACTTCGTCGTCCTGCGGCGTGACGCTCACGACGCCCGCCACGCCGTTCCCGATGCGCGCCAGGCGTACGCGCGAAAAGTCATCGATCCAGGCCACGTACGTGGCCTCGGCAATCGTGGCCAGCGCGAGGTCGCCGGGGTTGTTTTCGTTGATGTCGTGTGCTCTCACGACGGTCTCGTTCACCGGGTCGATCCAGCGCACGAAGATCTCAATGCCATCGCTCCACGCGACGACGAAGTTGCTGCCGTCGAACGTCGTACGGACGGAGTCCCACGCCGTCGTCGAGAGACGGATCCCGCGTCCGCCGGTGCCGACGCGCCCCGCCCACACGGAGCCATCGGCCTCGATCCAGGCGGCCATCGTCTCGCCGTTGCCGTGCGCGATCTGCACCTTGCGCTGCGTGTTCGCGCTTCGCGAGAGCAGCAGCGGCAGTGTGGCCGGGCCGAGCTGAGAGGTGCCGGAGTAGATGCGCGCGGCGATGTCGTAGCGTCCCTCGCCGGCGCGCGAGTGCGTCCAGACCGCGATCACGCTGCGACCGTTCGTCGCCACCGCCGGCATCGCGTACGCCACCTCGACCGTGATCGTCGACAGATCGCGCAGCCCGCCGGTGGCGCATCCGGCCAGGTCGACGCGCGTCGTCACCAGCGCGTCGTACGGTGTCGGATCGGGACGCCAGGCGATGAAGTCGTACTGGCCGTTGCGGAAGACGACGTTCGCGTCCTCGAGCCCGGTCGTTCCTGCCGCGACCTGGCAGGTCGGCGACACGCTCGCCAGCTCCGCTGTCACTACGCGGCTGATCCAGGCCGGCTCGCCGATCACGCGGCGGGCCACGATCACGTACTGGCTGCCGTTGCTGGCGATCGCGGACGAGATGCCGTCGCCGACGATGCGCGCGGATGTTGCGAGATATTCGCCGTTGCCGTCCAGGCTCGCGGCCTCGATGTACGGCTCGCCGCCGATGTAGGTCGTCCAGGCGAAGACGAAGTCCGAGCCGCTGGTGGCGACGTTGACGTCCTCGCGGGGACCGTTCGTCGTGGGGAGGGTCTGGTCGTAGAGGACGTTGCCGTGGCGATCGAGGACGAGCGCCTTCACGTCGCTCATCGTGCGGGGATCTTCGCTGAGGTAGGCGACGACGGTGACGTTGCCGTTGGAGGCGAGGAAGTCCGACTTGCCGCTGGTCGCCGCGTCCTGGATCACGCGAGCAGGCGAGACGATGCGGCCGTCGGCGGAGACGCGCGTCATCCAGAGGCGGGCCGGCTTGCGGCCGGTCGCGGAGTCGTAGCCGATCTGCGTCCAGACGACGACGTACGCGCCGCCGTCCCAGACCACCTGGGGTCTCTCGATGGTGCCGCCGACGCCGAGGATCAGGTTCGTGAGGTCGAGGACCTCTCCGGCGGCGGTGATGCGCGTGCCCACGACGGACTCGAACTCGCCGGCGCGGTAGTCGGTCCAGACGGTGAAGAAGTCCTGGCCGTTACTGGCGGCCGAGGCGTACCAGCGGCCGTGCGGCGCAGCGACGATGTCGGTGCCGCTGATGGCAGTTTCGGGAGTGGATGCGGCCAGCAAAGCCGTCGCGCAAGCCAGCAGGACCGCGAGAGTCAGGGTGCGCATCATCCTCACTTTAAACCGGTTTCATTCCGTAAAGTCCGCGTAAAGCGAGGGTTGCAGGACACCGTTTGTTCACGAGCGTACAGAGAACGCGTAGAACGGCGATGTCAAGAGGGGACTTCGAGTTTTTACGGATGAGGCTTGATCGAGCTTAAGTAACGTGCAGTGAGTCACTTAGTTTTCTTCGCCCATGGTCGTGTGCAAACCGTAGAGAAGCCCCGTATTTTGCGGCCTGGAGCGCGGTTTTACCGAGTTTTCCGCAGCGTTTTCCACACTTTCTGTGTAAAGAAACGGTCTCTCTCCCGGATGAACCGTGGTTCAGCGCCGGTAAGGTCCAGAATCGCAGAAGGTTCGCCCGTGCGAATGCCGCCGTCGACGGTATCAACTGCCTCGTGCAAGTCGCGTGCGAGTGCCGACGGACGGTCCACAGCGGGCTCGCCGCTGCGGTTGGCACTCGTCGAAACGAGCGGCCCGGCGACATCGATGAGCGACCGCAGCCAGGCCACGTCGGGCACACGCACGGCCAGGGTGGAGTCGCGACGCGGCAGGACCGCCGTCAGCGGCGCCGGCCAGAGCGACGCCAGGGCATCGAGCGTCTCCTGCGGCGCCGTGATGCCGAGATCCTTCAATTGAGCGACCGAAGACGCCAGCACGATGAACCGCTTCGCCTGTTCGTCGCGCCCCTTCAGCTCCGCGATACGCGCGACCGCCTCGGCGTCGGACGCGACCGCGTGCAGGCCGTAGATCGTGTCCGTCGGCATGAGCACGACCGCGCCGCCGAGGAGCGCGTGCGCGATCTCCCGGATCTGGAGCGTCGTCGGCGCGTCGTCGATCGTCCAGCGCCGGGTCATCGGGTCATCAGCAGCTCGCGGGCGTGTGCCACCGCCGACTCGCTGATCTTCTCGCCGCCCAGCATGCGCGCGATCTCCCGCACCCGCTCCTCGGCGTCGTCGAGCCTGCGGATACGCGCGCGGGTGTGCCCGCCGGCGTCTTCTTTCCAGACGTAGAAGTGGGTCGTGCCGAAGCCGGCGATCTGGGGGAGGTGAGTCACGCAGATGACCTGGTTGCGCGCGCTGAGCTCCTGCAGCTTGCGTCCGACCACTTCCGCGACCCGCCCGCCGATGCCGGCGTCGATCTCGTCGAAGACCAGCGTGGCCGCGGCGCCGCGACGCGAGGCATTGAACAGGGCGGCCGCGATGGCGAGCTGGATGCGTGAGAGCTCGCCGCCCGAGGCGATGCGCTGCATCGGCTTCGGCTCCTCGCCGCGATTCGGCGCGATCAGGATGTCGATCGTGTCCAGGCCGTGCTCGCGCGGTGTCATCCCGAGCGAAGTCGAGGGCCCCCCCTGCTCGACCACGACCCGCACCGTCGTCCGCTCCATCGCCAGGTCGTTCAGCTCTTTCTGGATGGCCTGCTCGAACGCGCGCGCGGCCTTCTTGCGCGACGTCGAGAGCTTGTCCGCATACTTGCGATACGTCGCCAGGCGCTGCTGCTCCGCCTTTTCCAGTTTCTCGAGCGAAGACTCGTAATCGGCGAGGCGCTCGTACTCGTCCTGGATGCGGCCGAGGTGCTCGAGCACGGACTCGATCGAGCCGCCGTACTTTTTCTCGAGGCGGTCGATGGTGACGAGGCGGTCCTCGACCTGATCGAGGCGCGCGGGATCGTGGCGCGTGCTCTCGCTGAGATTGCCGAGGGTGCGGCTGAGGTCCTGGATGCGATAGAGCGCGTCCTGGAGCTCGTCCGAGATGCGGCGGATCTCCTCGATCTGTCGCGACAGCGGCTGCAGAAGATGGAGTGCCCGTCCGATCTGGGCGATGGCGGAGCTCTCGTCCTCGTCGATGAGCTGATACGCGCCGGCGGCCGACTCGATCAGCTCGCGCGCGTGACTGAGCACGGCCTTCTCTTCGCGCAGGGTGTCTTTCTCGGTGGGGTCGAGCTTCGCCGCGGAGATCTCGTCGACCTGGTATTTGAGGAGATCGAGGCGCAGGGTGCGGTCGCGTTGCGCGTCGCTCATCTCCTTCAATTGATCGGCGGCGAGCTTCCACTCGCGGTAGGCGTTGCGGGTGTCGCCCAGCAGCGTCTCGTGTCCGCCGTATTCGTCGACCAGCTCGCGATAGCTCTGTCCGGCCACGCGCTGATGCGACTCGTGCTGCCCGTGGATCTCCAGCACCGCGTCCATCGCCTCGGCCAGCTCGCGCACGGCCAGGGGTGAACCGTTGATGAGCACGCGGCTCCTGCCGGCGGCGGCGATCTCGCGCCGCACGATGAGCTCGACCGCGCCTTCGTCCGGACAATCGATGCCCAGCTCGTCGAGCGCCCGCCGCGTGCTCTCCGGCAGGTGGAACACCGCCTCGGCCGTCATGCGGTCGCTGCCGGCGCGGATCATCTCCGTCGAGCCGCGCGCGCCGCGCAGGAACTCCAGCGAGTCGATGAGCAGCGACTTGCCCGCGCCCGTCTCGCCGGTGAGGACGTTGAGCCCGGGTCCCGGTTCGATGGCGAGCTCTTCGACGATGGCGAGGTTCCGGACTTTGAGATACGTGATCACGCGCCCGAAAAGTGTACCTCGGCACATCCTTCGCTAAGTATCAGCCTCATGAAGAAACAGACGGTGGTGTTTGCCGCGATCCTCGCCTTGACGGTTGCGTGCTCGAAGACGGAGAAGGTTCAGGAGAAGGCGGCCGACGTCAAGCAGACCGTCCAGGAAGCATTCGACGTCGCCGTGCCGCTGGGTGGGAAAGACGATCCCGCCGCGCGCGAGAAGGAGCGTCTCGACGAGACGTGGCGCGACGTGTTCCGCACGACGAACGTGCAGCAGAGCGGGCCGCAGGGACCGAAGGCGCCCGAGGTACAGGTCACGTTCGTGCCGAACGGCAAGGAGAAGTTCGCCGACACGATCGACCCGAACGCCATCAACACCGCGCCCGTGGTCGTCCCGATCAAAGGCGACATGTCGGGGCCCTCGGTGCTGAAGACACAGGTCTACCTCGACCGGGTGAACTTCTCGGTCGGTCCGCTCGACGGACGCTGGGGACGCAACTCCGCGATCGCGCTGTGGTGGTATCAGCGCTCGCGCGGGATCAACGCCGCGGATCCGGGTGCGCTCGACGAGGCCACCTTCCGCTCGCTGGCGGCCGCCGCCGGCGGACAGCCGGCGCTCCGGCAGTACACGCTCACCGAGGAGGATCTCAAGGGACCGTTCGTGAGCGTGCCCGAGGACATGTACGACAAGGCCAAGATGGACTGCCTCTGCTACGAGTCGGTCAAGGAGAAGCTCGCGGAGCGCTTCCACACGACCATGGAGTTCCTCGATCAGCTGAACGACCAGGTGAAGTTCAGCGACCTCAAAGCGGGCGACAGCATCTGGGTGCCCAACGTGCGCGAGCCGGTCACGCAGGACCGTCCCGACATCGCCCGCGTGGTGGTCTCGATCCGCGGCAACACCTTCAACGCCTTCGACGCCGCCGGGAACCTGATCTTCCACGCCCCGACGACGCTCGGCTCGAAGTACGACCCGTCGCCGAACGAGACGGTCGAGGTGAAGAAGATCGTCCACGACCCCCACTTCCACTACCAGCCCAAGCTGTTCGCCGAAGTGCCGGACGACGAGCCTGAGGCGAACCTCAACCCCGGCCCGAACTCCCCGGTGGGCGTGGTGTGGGTGGCCCTGAGCAAGCCCCACTTCGGCGTGCACGGCACGTCCGACCCCGACTCGATCGGCTACGCGTCTTCGCACGGATGCGTGCGCCTCACCAACTGGGACGCAAAAGAGGTAGCACACCGCCTGACCCCAGGCATCAAGATCGAATTCCTGGACACGAGGCAAAAGGTGGCCAACCTATAGGGACCTATGGGACCCATGGGACTCATGGGACCTATAGGTCTCATACGTCCCATAGGTCCCATAGGTCCTACGCCACCGCGTCGCGCAAGTACTCGGCGGTGATCCCCGGGTCTTTGACATTCCCCAGCATCGTCAAAGACAACGACCCCGGATCCACCACCGTCTGCGCGACGCGCTGGATGTCCTCCAGCGTCACCCGGTCGATGTGCTCGATGATCTCGTCGGGCGTGTACTGGCGGCCGAAGTAATACTCCTGGCGCGCGATCCCGGACATCCGGCTCGTGGTCGACTCCAGCGACAGCAGGATCGATCCCTTCAGGTGCAGCTTCGCATCCGCCAGCTCCTCGGCCGTCGCTCCTTCGTTGCGGAACTTGCGCAGCTCCGCGAGCGTCGACTCCAGCACGCGCCGGACGTTCTTCGGTGCGCACGCGGCGTACACGGCCTCGTAGCCGCCGTGCAGATAGGCGTTGTGAAACGACGCGATCGAGTAGACCAGTCCTTCCTTTTCGCGCACGCGCTGGAACAGGCGTGAGGACATGCCGCCGCCGAGGACCGTGTTCAGCAGGGCGGCGGCGTAGCGTTCCTCGACCTGCTGCGGATAGCCGCGCGCGCCGAGGCAGAGGTGCACCTGCTCGAGCTCGCGCTTCTCGCGGATGATCACGTGCTGGCTCGGCGTCGGCGTGTCCCATTCGCGGCGGAACGGTTCCCGCGACGCCGGCGGGAAGTGCTTCTCCAGGAACGGCAGCAGTTCCTCCGGCTTCACGTTCCCCGACGCCGCGAAGATCACGTTCGAGGGCTGGAAGGTCTCCTCGTAGTGCTCGACGATCTTCGTCCGCTGCAGCCGCGCGATCGTCTCCTCGGTGCCGAGGATCGGCCGGCCGAGGGGATGATCGGGCCAGAACGCGGTGACGAAGATCTCGTGCACCAGGTCGTCCGGCGTGTCCTCGACCATCTTGATCTCTTCGAGGATGACGCCGCGCTCCATCTCCACGTCGGCCGCGCTGAAAGTCGGCGAGGTGACGATGTCGGTGAGGAGCTCCAGCGCGGTCGGGACCTGCTCGTCGAGCACGTGCGCGTAAAAGGAGGTGTACTCCTTGCCCGTGAACGCGTCGACGTCGCCGCCGAGGATGTCGATCACTTTCGCGATCTCGGCGGTGGAGCGATTCTTCGTTCCCTTGAACACCAGGTGCTCCAGGAAGTGCGACGCGCCGCCGTGCTCCTCCGACTCCACCGCCGAGCCGGTGCGCAGGTAGTAGCCCAGTGCGACCGAGCGGACGTAGGGGAGGGTTTCGACGAGAACGGTGAGACCGGACGGGAGGACCGTTCTCTGAATGTCGACGGTGGGGCGCTTCATGCGCGGCGGATTCTACTTCGGCAGCGACAGCGCCAACTGCTGCATCTGGATCTCGTTCTTCAGATCCTGCAGCGTGTAGACCCACTGGCTGTAATCCTCGGCGCCTTTGAGCGCGATCATGCTCGCGCCCGTGGCGTTCGGGCGCACGGCCACGAACGGCCCCACGTAGTCCTTCGGCGAGGCCTGCGAATTGAGCTTGCTCGGGGGCATGGCGCCGGCCTGCGGTTGCTGCCCCTGCTGCTGCTGCGGGCGGCCGACGCCGACGCCGGCCTGTCCCCCCGGATTGACGGCGGCACCGCCGGGCTGGGCCTCGATGGCGGTGATCGGAACCATGATCCAGTCATCCTCGCGGCCGGTGAGAGGGCAGATCAGCTTCTCCGATCCGCGGAGCATGCGCGGGTCGCGCGCCTTCTGGAGCTGCTCGAGACTGACCGGGAGGGCCTGGTGCTTGCGCTCCCAGTTGTAGATGGCGCGCGCGTACTGCTTCATCAGGAAGATGGTGTGCCGCTCCCGCTCCCGCTTCATGATCATCGACCACTGCTCGGGCACGGTGTACGCGATGACCAGGCTGATGATGGTCAGGATGACCAGCAGCGCGGCCAGGGTGTAGCCCGCTTCGCGGTCCTCACAACTCCGTGTACGGCACATTGTCCAGCGTCTGTCCTTCCGCGCGGCTCTTCACGTCCACGATGCCGGGCTCGGTCATCGCGTTCGGGTCCGTGTCCGCCGCCATCTCCCCTTCGGGGCTGAGCGGGTCGTCCATCACCGTCTCCCAGTCCGGCTGCATGGTGATGGGATCCGCCGGGATCCTGCGGATGTAGTTCGGCACCAGCTCTTCGAGCGACGACGGGTAGCGCTGCTTGTCGGCGTAGAAGTTGTCGATGGCCTTGCGCATCTGGAAGAGGTTGTCCTTCAGAGCGGCCTCGCGCGCCTTGGTCTGGGCGGTGCGCACGTTGATCAGCGCGATGCCGGCCAGGATGCCGATGATCGTGACGACCACGATCAGCTCGATGAGAGAAAAGCCGCGCTGGTTGCGGCGGCGTGCGAGAAAAGCGTTCATGTCGGGCTCACCATTCGTTGTAACGCGTCTTGCCGTCCAGCGAGAGTGCAGTCGACGTCGAATGCACCTCGAAGACGTTGTCGGCCGAGCAGGAGCCGCCGACTTCGCACTTGTTCTCGAATGCGCTGTCGGGAGAGTCCTTCGTGGAGAGGACGATCCATTCCTTGCGGCCGGTCATGGGATCGACGAGGTCGCGCTCGCGGATGAGGCGGATGGTCTTGCCGTCCGACATGGTCACGCCCTTGAGCAGCTCGTCGAGGTTCTTCGGATAGCCGTCAGACCCGAGGGCCTGCATCTGCGCGGCGCGGACCATGGGGAGCTGGCCGGGCTGCTGTTGCTGCTGCTGCGGATTCATCTGCCCCATCAGCATCAGGTCGTGATACCGGTCGACGGCCTCGGTGATCCGGCGCAGCCGATCCCGCAGCTCCATCTCCTTCTGCCGGCGCAGCCCGAACCGCGCCACCGGCATCGCGATGGCCGCGAGGATGGCGATGATCGCGCAGACGGTGATCAGCTCGGCGATCGAGAATCCGAACGCGTGCCGCGCTCGGGTTGCTGGTTGCTGGTTGCTGGTTGAATGCGGTTCGCCGTGGCCGCGCCGTTTACGCGACAGCCCCTTGAACCAGCCACCAGCAACCAGCAACGGTTTCATCACTGTACCTTCGCTCTCCCGCCTGCCACCGCGGCCATGATGTTCTGGCCGGCGCCGGTGCGGAACTCGGGGTTCTGAACCATCAGGAACGTGTCGCCGGGGGCGCCGCCGTGCACGCGGATGAGGAGCACGTCGCCGCCGCCTACGAACTGCAGCGGCTTGCCGTTCGACGACTTCACGCGGATCGTGCCGTTGCCGCGGTCGACGGTGATCACCGGCGGAAGGGCCGGGTCGACCGCGACGGCGTTGCCGAGCGAGACGTCCGTGACGTCCATCGCCCGCGGGTTGAAGTGCAGGACCAGCTCCTCGGCGGACAGGCCGTCGAGGTCCATCCCCACGACGTTCCACAGCTTCGACTCACCCGGCTTGAGCGAGATCGTCGAAGGCTGCGGGCCGAGGCGCGGCGCGAGACGCAGCGCCGCGGTCTCCGACTCCGGCTCCGCCTTCATCGAGCTGCTCTGATCGGGCGGGTTCTGCTGCACCTCGGGCGGATTGTTCGGATTCGGCGGCGGCGGTGGCGGCGTCGGGCGGCGGAACGGATCCGTCGGCGGCGTACCGGCCGGCGGCGTGGCCGGCTGCTGCGGCGTCGCCATCGCGTCCGGGATGATGTAGTTGCCCGGCTCGCCGTCCTCGGCGAGCCGCTGGCCCGCGGCGTTCGGCGTGAACGGATCGGCGCCCGCCTGCGACTCGATGCGCGGCGACACTCCGCGGAAAGTCAGGTTGTTGCCCGTGCCCACCCACATCGGCGCCACGTCTTCCTCGGTGATGTCCGGGATGCGCACGATGTGCGGGGTCATGGTCAGCACCAGGTCCGTGCGCGTCTCCTCGCGGCTCTCGTTGGTGAAGAGACGGCCGATCAGAGGGATGTCGCCGAGGATCGGGGTCTTGGTCGCGCTCTTGATCTTGTTCGACTGAATCAGGCCGGCCAGGAAGTTCGTCTCGCCGTCCTTGAGACGGATGGTCGACTCGATCGTGCGCGTCGAGAACGTCGGCTGCTCCTGTCCGGCGAACGTCACCGGCGTGCCCTGGTTCGACACCTCGACGGTGAGCTTGAGGGTCACCTCGCGGTTGTGGTGTACGCGCGGCTCCATCGCCACCTTGATGCCGACGTCCTGGTACTGGAACGACGTGTAGGGAACGGTGAGGTTCGGGTTCTGCTGTCCCGGCGTCTGCGTGCCAGGGTTGTAGCCGGAGATCGTCGTCACCGGGACGGGGATGCGCTGGCCGATGTGCAGGGTGGCCTTCTCGCCTTCGCTGATGCGCAGCTCCGGATTGGCGAGCAGCTCGCTGTTGCCGTACGTCTTGAGCAGCGAGTACGTGGCCGCGGGGATGGCGAAGTTGAGATTGCCCCGAAGCGAGTTCAGGCTGCCCGCAACCTGCTGGATCTGCGCGAGCGTCCCGCCGGTGAAGGCCTTCCCGTCCAGGGTCGGCGTCAGCGTCGCCGTAGAGCTCTGCGTGCCATCGGCGTTGGTGAAGCCGGAGAGGGCCAGACCGATCTCGCGGATGCGGTTCAGGTCGAGCTGCACCAGCTCCACCTGCACGACCACCTCGGCCTTGGCCTTGTCGTTGGCCTGGATGATCTTCTCGGCGATGCGCACCTTGTCCGCGGTGTCGCGGATGGTGATCGCGTTGAGGGCCTTGAGCGGGAAGACGTTGCGGGCCTCGATCATCGTGCGCACGACGTTGGTGACCTGCTCGGCGTCGCCGTTCGAGAGATAGAAGGTGCGGATGACCAGGTCCTCGTAGTCGCGGCGGGCCTGGGGGTTGTCGGGGACGACGATGATGGTCTTCTCGTCGAGGATCTTGTAGAAGTGATTGCCGGCCTGCATGACCCGCTCGAGCGCCTGCTGGGCGGTGACGTCGCGCAGCTCGATGCTGATGCGGTCGTCCTTGACCGCCTGATCGAAGAGGACGTTGATGCCGAAGGCGTTGCCGAGGGCGCGGTAGATGTCCTTGATCGGGGTCTCGCGCGAGAAGTTCAGCGAGATCGGCTCGTTCGAGGCCGGGTTCAGCTCGGGCGGCTGGGCCTTGGTCATGTTGGCCTGCGAGCGGCGCTTGATCTCGTCGACCGAGGTCGACTCGGCGGCGGCGCGCTGGATGTCCTGGATGATCTGGAAGGCCTTGGCCAGCTCCACCGCGGCCCACTGGTTCGTCGGATCGAGCTTGACCGTGAGCTGCAGCTCGTTCGCGGCCATCTGCGCCAGACGGATCTGATCGTTCGGGTTCTTCGCCTTGACCGCCTCGGCGTGGAAGACCTTGCCCTTCTCGAAGTGGGCGCGCGAGGCCTCGCGGCGGGCACGGTCGTAGGCGACCTTGTACTCGCGGTTGTCGGAGTCGATCTCCAGCGCCTTTTCGTACTGCGTGACGGCGACGTCCCAGTTCTTCGACCGTTCCGCTTTCTGGGCCGCGTGGTACGCGTGATAGCTCGCGCAGGACGTCAGCGTGAGGGTGGTCAGTAGTGCGACGAAGATTCTTGCGAGTCGATTCATTGGTTCAAAAAGTCCTGACTGCGATGTGACGCGCGGGCTGGTCAAACGTCACTGCCCCAGCGGTACGCGTTGGATTTGGTCCGGCGGAAATCCGACGAATCCGATCTCTGCCGATTCGATTCCGATCCGGCGGAGGATGAACTTCCCTTCGATCACGTCACCGACCCGGGCGTTGACGATCTCCCCGTCGCGCGTGAACGTCGCGATCGGACTCTGCGGACGTCCGAACGTCCCGATGAACTTGTAGGTGAACGGCGGCGGCGTGGGCGGCGGTGGCGGAGGCGGAGTCTCCGGCTCGTCGCACGTGCTGCCGATGCCGTCGCCGTCGACGTCGCGCTGGTCCGGGTTGGCCACGGCCAGACAGTTGTCGCGGAAATCGGGGACGCCGTCCTTGTCCTGGTCGGGTGGCGGCGCGGGAGGCGGCGGGGGCGGCGGCGGGGGCGGAGGAGGCGGCTCCTTGTACGCGAACAGGTTGCGGTCGCTGTTGTAGCTGCCGCTCTCCGCGTCGAGCAGGTCGAGACGCACGGGCTGCACGCCCGGAGGGGCGGCCATGGTCGTGCGCGCGGCGGTCGTCTTCGTCGCGGCCGGCGTGCCGTTGCTCACCGGATCGCCCTGGTCGGGCGATCCGAACGTGTAGATCGCGAAGACGACCACGACGATCAGTCCCGCTGCGGTCCAGAGTTTCCAGTTCATCGAATTCATCACAGGCCGGCACCGCCGGCGGTCGTGCGCTCTTCGCGGAAGAGAGTCTTGATGCGCAGGTTCAACGTCAGCTTGGTCGGATCCGCCTCGGCCAGGTTGATCTCGTCGATGATCACGAACTGGTTCGACAGCTCGAACAGATTGATCATCCGCCGGACCTGCTCGTAGGTGGCGGTGACGGAGAAGCCGATGCTCACCTCGCGCGCGCCGACGGACTTGCTGCGGCGGGTGCCGGCCAGGTCTTTGGCCTCGCTCTTTCCGAACGACAGCGTGCGCGGGATGGCGTTGCTGGCCACGGCCAGGCGCTTCACCTCGGCGATCATCGCCGTGAGCCGCTTCGGCTGCGTCGACCAGGTCTCGTCATATACGAGCTGCACGTCGCGCTCGACCTTGCGGTACGCCGCGAGCGACATCTCCGCGTCGGCGCGCTGCCTCTTGGTCCTGTCGAGCTGTCCTTCCGCCTGCGCGCGCCGCTCCTCCATCTCGTCGATGCGGGACTGGTACTGCACGCGATAGGTGAGGAAGAACACCACGTTGGCGAGGAGCAACACGCCGAGGATGCCGAGGAGGACCCGCTTCTCCTGCCAGATCATCGGGCCACCCCCTGCTCGGGGAGGTACGTCACGGCGAGATCGAACGAGAAGATACCGGTGTCGTCCTGGCTCTCGGTCGTCGGGAACGCCTCCTTGAACTGCGGATGGGCGTTCATGCGATTGATGGTGGTCATCATTCCGTTGGCCGACTTCGACTGGAAGTTCAGCGTGAGCTGGATGTCGCCCTCGTCGGTGAAGCGCGGTCCGACGGAGAGCAGGCGGACGTCGTTCGCCAGGATCGACTCGAGCTCGTCGAGCAGGCGGCTCCACGAGAACGCGCGCTCCGCCAGCTTGGCGTTGATGAAGCGCGTCTGGGCGTCGAGATGGGCGAGGTCGAGGCCTTTCAGCCGTCCCTTCGCTTCCTGTTCCTTCCGGGTCTCGACGCGGGTCTGCTCTTCGATCTGGGCGATCTCGGCGCGGGTCGACTTCGTCTCGTGGACGTACCGAAGGTAGGTGTCCACGTTGTTCAGCATCAGGAACGCCGTGAGCAGCGACAGCACGACCACCACCGCGTAGACGGGACGGTAGTCGCGATACGGCCGCGCGGCGAGGTTGAGATGGATCGGCTTCACCCGGTGAATACTCCTGTGCAGGCGGTCAGCTCGGCCTCGTAGTCAGACGCGTTCATGGGAGCGTCTTCGACGAAGTCGCGCAGCGATACGTTGCGCACCTGCGTATTGAACTCGTCGGCCAGCGTCGACTGCACTTCCTCGCCGCGCGTGCCGGCCACGTAGCAGCGCGTGAAGGTCTCCATGCTCAGCGTATCGCGGAGATAGCTCGCCGAGAGGCGGATCTCCTGATCCAGCGGCCGGTCGGCGCTCAGGTTGCGGGAGCGGAGGAACAGCGGCTGCGATCCGCGGAAGACCGCGGTCGTGAAATCGGTGTCGCGCAGATAGAAGAAGATGCGGTCCCCGCCGCCGTTCTCTCCCTCGCGCACGGTGATGGCGTTCCAGATGTTCAGGCCCACCGGCTCGATGAGCACGATGTCCAGGCCGGCCGCGGCGAAGACGCGCTCGATCGCGGTGAGGGTCGACTCCATCGCGCTCAGCGCCAGCACCTTGGCCCCCTCGGTTCCGCGCGAGAGCACGGAGTAGGCGACCCGGAGCTGCTCGGGCGGGATCGGGAGGGTGCGCTTGAGGCTCCAGCGCACCACGTCCATCGCGTCGCCGTTCTTCTCCGGCAGCGACGGCAGATCCATGATGTTCATGCGGAACCAGGAGTCGGGCAGCAGCAGCGAGACCTTGTCCCACTTGCCCGTCTCCATCTTCATGCGCCGCAGCGCCTCGGCCAGGGCCGAGTCGTCGGCCAGCAGCGGCGTCACCGGCGCAGCCGTGAACGTCCCCTCGGCCAGCCGGTAGCTCTTCGCATTGACGATGCGCGGATTGGTCTTGCCGCGGCTGAAGCGCGCGTGCACGACCGAGTCGTTGTCGAGGACGATGACGTCCGGCGGAAAGGATCTACTCAACGAACGTCACCTTGTTGATCTCGCGCAGCGTGGTCGTCCCTTCCATGACCTTGAGCAGCGCCGACTCGCGCAGGAAGGTCATGCCTTCGTCGTGCGCGGCCTTCTTGATTTCGGATGCGGGGCGCCGGTCGAGAATCATGGTTCGAATACGATCCGACAGGTCGAGAAGTTCCGAGATTGCCGCACGGCCGTGGAAGCCCGTGCCGTTGCACTCCAGGCAGCCGCCGCCCTCGTAGAACGTGCGGCCGCGGAAGTCCGCCGGATCGAGTCCGGAGTCGACCAGCAGCTTCTCGTTGTACGACGTCTCACGCTTGCAGTGCTCGCAGATCTTGCGCACCAGCCGCTGGGCCAGCACGCAGTTCAGCGCGGACACGAAGTTGTAGAGGTCGACCTTCATGTTCAGGAAGCGGCCCAGAACGTCGACGACGTTGTTCGCGTGCACGGTGGTGAACACCAGGTGGCCCGTGAGCGCCGACTGCACGGCGATCTGCGCCGTCTCCTCGTCGCGGATCTCACCGACCATGATCTTGTCGGGATCGTGGCGGAGGATCGAGCGCAGGCCTCGGGCGAAGGTGAGGCCCTTCTTCTCGTTGACCGGGATCTGGGTGATGCCGCGGAGCTGGTACTCGACAGGGTCCTCGATGGTGATGATCTTGTCTTCCGGCGACTGGATCTCGGACAGCGCGGCGTACAGAGTCGTGGTCTTGCCCGATCCCGTGGGACCGGTGACCAGGACCATGCCGTACGGCTCCTTGATGAACTTCCGGAAGCGGGACAGCATCGCCTCGTCGAAGCCGAGGATGTCCAGGCGAAGGTTCTTGAACTCCTTCGACATCGACTCCTTGTCCAGGATTCGGATGACCGAGTCCTCGCCGTGCGCGGTGGGCACGATGGAGACGCGGAAGTCGATGGTCCGGCCGGTGATGCGCAGCTTGAAGCGTCCGTCCTGGGGGACCCGCTTCTCGGCGATGTCCAGCTCCGACATGATCTTGATGCGGCTGATGATCGTGGAGTGGTGGCGCTTGTCGATCGGATCGAGGGCCTCGTAGAGCACGCCGTCGATGCGGTACTTGACCACGACCTCGTTGTCGCGGGTCTCGATGTGGATGTCCGACGCGCGCCGCTGGATGGCGTTGAACACGATCGAGTCGACCAGCTTGATGATCGGCGACGAGTCCTGCGCCGTGATCGAGTCGATGGTCAGCGTCTCTTCGCCTTCCTCGTTCTCGGCCACGAGCTGCATGCGGAAGCCTTCCGTGGCCTCGTCGAGCACGCGCTGGGTCGACTCCGACTTCTGCAGCTTGTCCCGGATCGAGGCCGGGGAGGCGACCTTCACGCGCAACGGCGCGCCCAGGAGCAGCTCCAGCTCGTCGAGCTTGAGCACGTCCGTCGGATCGCCGACCACGATCGCGATGTGACCGTCCTCCCGGTGCTCGGGGAGGAACTGGTAGCGCATCATCAGATCGAGAGGGATGTCCCGGAAGAGCTGGTGATCGATCTGGAACTGGTCGAGATCGACGAAGGGAAATCCGTACTGCTCGGCCAGGCGGCGCGCGCGCGTCGCCTCACCGCTCGGATCGGCGTTCTTATAGAGAGTGCGATTCGGATCAGCGACCATGTTTGCGTTTACATTCCGACCTGTGACAGGCGGAAGAGGGGGAGATAGAAGGCATAAAGGAGAACGGCGATCACCAGGCCCATGAACACGAGGATGATGGGCTCGATCGCCGCGACCAGCCGGGCCAGTCTTGCCTCGATTTCCTCGTCGTAAAACTCGCTCACGTTAGCGAGCATTTCCGTGAGCGCGCCCGTGGACTCGCCCACCTTGATCATCTCCACGGCCAGATCGCTGACCACGTGCGTGTCGTCCAGCGAGCGCCACAGCGGCTCGCCCTCGCGCACGCGCTGCACGATCCCGGCGATCTTCGTCGAGACGAGCTGGTTGGTGACCGACTGCGAGGCGATCTCGATGGCCGGCACCATGGGCGTGCCGCCGGCCAGCAGCGTGCCCAGCGACTGCGTGAACTGCATGATGGCGAAACGGTGCAGGACTCCGCCCACGAGCGGGATGCGCAGCTTGACCCGGTCCCACATCAGCCGGCCGCGGGTCTTGATCCAGCGGTTCAGGAGGATGGACGACAGCACGACGATGGCCAGGGTCAGGACGACGTTCTTCCTCATGAACGTGGCCACGTCGATCAGCATCTGCGTGAACCACGGCAGCTCCTGGCCGAAGCCCTCGAAGAACTCCGCGAACTTGGGGATGACGTAGGTCATCATCACGAAGATCATCGTGCCGGACATGCTCATCAGGATGAGGGGATAGACCAGCGCGCCGATGACCTTCTTGCGCAGGCTCACGATCATCTTCTGATAGCGCAGGAAGCGCTTGATCACGCCTTCCAGGTCGCCTGAGCGCTCGCCCGCGCGGAGCGAGGTCGAGTAGATCGGCGGGAAGAGCTTGCCGTAGGTGGCGAACGCGTCCGAGAGGGCCACGCCGCTGGTCAGCTTCTCCCGGATGTCGGTGAGGACCTCCTTGAAGCGGGCGTTCTTCTGGCGCTCGAGGAGGATGTCGAAGGACTGGACGATGGGCAGTCCGGCCCGGACCAGGGCCAGGAGCTCCTGGTTGAAGAGGAGGAACTGCTCGGTGTTGATGGCCCGGCCGAAGCGGGGCACGAGATCGCGGGCGGAGAACGCGCCGCGGCGGGACGCGAAGACGTGCAGTCCCTGCCTGCGCATCTCCTCCTGCGCGGCGCGCATGGACGCAGCGGTGACCGAGCGCTCGATGACGTCGCCGTCCGGCGTTCCGACTCTGAGGATGAATTCCGGCATTCGAAGACTTTCTCTCGCCTCGACTTAGGACGCACCGTTTACGTAAACGTTACGGTCGAGGCGGTGGTTGAATAACCACCTTCCCGCAGGATCGCTTCCCCCTCGTAACGCCGGCCTGAAAACGTAGGGCGGGCTTCAGCCCGCCCTCGGGGACGGGCTGAAGCCCGTCCTACGTGTCCGAGGCTCGCGCTCGTCACGCCGGTCGTGCCATCGGCCCGTGAGCTTCGCCCCCACCGCCGAGTGCAGATCGGCGAGCCGGTTGCGCCATAACGCCGGCCTCCGGCCGGCCGGATCGCCGGCGTCCCGCCGGCTGGCGCGGCGGCGTCCCCGCCGCCGCCCCCGCCCTCCTACCGGAACATGAAGAACACCGCCCCGATCAGGCACAGCCCGGCCCACACGAAATTGAGGCTCAGCGGCTGGCGCATGTAAAAGACCGCGAAGGGGATGAACACGGCCAGGGTCACCACTTCCTGGATGATCTTGAGCTGCGCCAGCGAGAGCCGCTGAAAGCCGATCCGGTTCGCCGGCACCTGCACCAGGTACTCGAACAGCGCGATCCCCCAGCTCACCAGGGCGGCCACGATCCACGGTTTCGTGGAGAGGTTCTTCAGGTGCGCGTACCACGCGAAGGTCATGAAGACGTTCGACACGACGAGCAGAGCGACGGCGATGACGATGGTGCGCATGGCGGCGTAAGTTACAACGGCCGGCCGCTGGTACGCTGTGGGTCAACGTCCGGCACCGCAAGCTCCGCGCGATGTGTTATCCGTTGCAACGCTGGTGCGTAGTTTGGGTAACTACCGAGCCAAGTCACTCGCGCGATCATCCGGAATGAACCTCGCTTACGTGACGACGAGATCAATGAATGATCCGGAAACTTCTGGGCGCTGTTGTCGGCTATGTCGTGTACTTTTCCTGTGTGTTCCTGTTATTCACCGGGCTCTCCGTCATATTGGGACCGGATCGCTTGTTTCTTCCGGGCAACTACGATCCGTCGATGGTGTGGATCATCAGCGCATTGGTCGTCGGCGTCATTGCGGCCGCGATCAGCGGCTATGTCGCCGCGCTCATCGGGGAGAGCGGTGCGGTGAAGATCATGGCCGGACTGGTTGTGCTGATCGGCGCGTTCGTTTTCGTGCAGTTGTTCAGGGAACATGGAGCGGTGGAGACTCGGACGGTCGATTTGCCGACCATGGAGGCGATGTTCAAGGCCCGTGAGCCCCTGTGGGTCGCGGCAGTGAATCCCATTATCGTGATGATCGGCGGTTTCGCCGGCGGCGCCCTGCGAGAGAACAAGAAACGCTAATGTAAGTGCGCGGCCAGCTCGATCATCTCCGTCCTTCTGCCGATGCGCGCGCGGTAGCCGCGCCAGGTCACCTCGTCGGAGAAGAACGGGACGAACCACGCGTAGAGCATCAGCGCGTCGAGCAGCGGCACGGCGGCGAGTTGCTTCCAGTTCAAGTCTGCGCCGAGGGTGCGATTGAGCAACGCGAACTGCAGCCAGCGCGCGAGCAGCACCAGCAGTGGAAGCATCGGGCTTACGAACGCGGCCGCAAGCGCGAACGGCAGCGGGTTGAGGAGCAGCTCCGCGATGTACATGCGGTACGAGAACGAGTACCGGATCTTGTTCCAGCGCACCTGCCGGTCGACGGCGCGGCGCACGCTCCGCCGCACGACGACGTTGCGCACGGCGACGGGCGACAGCACGAACTCGAAGCCCGCCTCCCGCACCGCCAGGCCGATGGCCTGATCCTCGGCCAGCACGCGGCGGAAGCGCTCGAAGCCGCCGATCGCGTCGTGGGCCGTGCGGGTGATGGCCATCGACTTTCCGACCACGCACGGCACCTTGGCCGAAGCCGCGAGCACCGCGCCGGGCGCGACGAAGCCGAGAAGGTGCAGCGACTCCACGGTCGCGCCGAGGGTGCGGGCGCCGGAGCCGGTGAACAGGTTGGACACGCAACCGACCCGCGGGTCGTCGAGCGCGGAAAGCGTCCGTACAAAGTCATCCGGCTGCACGCGCACGTTCGAGTCGCTAATGAGAAAGACCTCGCCGTTGGCGATTCGCGCCGCGGCGATCAGCCGCTCGACCTTGCGGTTCACGACACCCGTGCGGGAGCCGGGATCGACGACCACGCGGAACGGCGCGCCGGGATGGTCGTGCATCACCCGCTGCACGACCTCGAGCGCCGGATCGTCGCACTCCTCGGCGGAGACGATGACCTCGTAGCGAATGCCACGCAGCTTCGTGAAGGAGAGGAGGTTCTCTTCGAGCTCGTCATCGAGTCCGCACACCGGTTTGAGGATGGAGATCAGCCGCGGCCGCACGCCCCCCGGCACGCGCCGCGCGCGAAAGCGGCGCACCAGCAGCGCCTGCACGGTCGTCAGAATGAGGCCGAGGATGGCGAGGAGAGCGAAGATCACGCGCTCACCTCGTAGGGCTGGTCCAGCCGCGTCACCGCCAGCCCGCTTCCCTCCTTCAGCGCGCGGAACACGGCCCGCTCGTTGGCGCGCGACGGTACCAGCGTCTTCCAGGCGTACAGATGCTCGGGGCGGTGGAAGTCGCTGTTGCCGATGTAGCGCAGCCGTGCACGGGCCACGGGCGGGAACAGGTCCCAGCGGCAGGCGAGCTCCCAGAGGTCGACGAGGTGCTGCACTTCCTCGCGCCGGTTCCAGAGATAGAACGTGTTCGAGAACCAGTCCGACTGCTCGTGCGGGTGACAGGCGACCACGGCCCGGCTCTTCGCCTGCGCGCGGGCCAGCATCTCCTCGACCGTGCCGTCGGCGGAGATGAACTCGTCGACGCCAAGGGCGAGGACGTGTGCGGAGTTCTTGCGGGTGACGCAGTTCTGGGTCAGCTCGAAGCCGGCCATGACCACCATTCCGTAGCGGTCGAGGGCGCGCTTCTTCTCCCGCTCGATCTCCTCGCGATAGGCGCCGAAGTTCTGGGCCGTGACCGTGAGCCCGAAGCGGTGCGTGGCCTTGCCGATCATCGTGTCGGTGTTGACCACGTGATCGGTGATGGCGATGACGTCGTGGCCGGCGCGGCCGAACAGGTCGACCACTTCCGGGATGGTGAGCTTGCCGTCCGACCAGGTGGTGTGGATGTGAAAGTCCGCCAGGAGCATGGCTCACTGTCGGACATCGAGGTGCAATGGAACTTGTGCTACCGGTAAAGAGGTCGTGAAGACCCCGTGTCATTCCGAGCGAAGTCGAGGAATCCCCCTCGGATGCACCAGAGTCGTGCCGGCAGGGGATCCCTCGACTACGCTCGGGATGACACCGCCGGTGAACGAGCGACCGAGCTCGCGAAAAACCTCGACCGACGGGCGCGGCGTGCGCACCATCGTCGACCGGTCGACCGAGTAGAGGCCGAACTTCGGCTCGTAGCCGTCGAGCCACTCGTAGTTGTCGAGCAGCGACCAGTGGAAGTACCCGTGCACCGGGATCCCCCGTCCCTCGGCCTTCACGATCTCGTCGTAATGCATGCGCAGGAAGTCGGGGCGGAAGCGATCGGTCGCGTCGGCCAGTCCGTTCTCGGTGATGAGCAGCGGGCGATCGATCTGCGCGGCCTCGTCGATCAGCGCGCCCAGCGTCTCCGGCGTGATCTCCCAGCCGTTGTCGGTCAGGCCGTGGCCGGTGCGGTCGTGATAGTCGAAATCGCCGATGACGCGCGTGCGGCCGGGGCAGCGCAGGTGCAGGCGCGAATAGAAGTTGATGCCGAAGGCGTCGGTCCAGGCGGGGAGCTCGTCGCGCCGGCCGCGGATCGTCGTCGCCGGCGGGAGGAGGAACTTCCAGCGTCCCGTGCCGAAGGCCTCGAGGATCCCGCGGTTGTACATGGTGTGCGCGGTCCGGGCGAGCATTCCGTCGAGAGGGTTCCGCTCCCGGTCCGGCGCGAAGCCCATCATGTTGTGGGCGACCGAGAACGCGGCGTGGGGAATGCGCACCCGGATCTCGCCGGCCGCGGCGCAGTGCGCGGCCAGAAGATTGTCGAAGACGTTGTTGAGCGTGCGCGAGTCGGCGAGGCCGGGCGGGACCTGCGCGTCGAGGTAGCCGGCCAGCAGGAACACCAGCGGCTCATTGAGGATCACCCAGAACCGCACCGCCGGACCCAACGCCTCGGCCACGCGTCCGGCGAAGCGGCTGAATGCGAGAACAGAGGCGGTAGACGTCCACGGGGTCTGGGCGTGAAACCAGAGTGGATGCGTGTAGTGGAAGAGCGTCACCACCGGCTCGATGTCGTAGGCGACGAGGCGATCGACGAACAGTCGATAACGGGCCAGCGCGTTTTCGTCGAACTGACCCCTGCGCGGCTCCACGCGGCTCCAGGACACGGAGAAGCGGAACGAGTTCGCGCCGGCGCGATGGGCGAGCAGGGCGTCCTCCTCGTAGCGCGTCCACGAATCGACGGCGTCGCCGCACGGCTCGCCGCGGGTCCGGCCGGAGTGCTCCCAGTTCGTCCAGTCGCACGGATCGTTGCCTTCGACCTGATAGTGCGACACGGCGACGCCCCACAGGCGCGGGCGTTGCGGCAGCGGGAAGCGGATCAGGAGAGCACCTGCATGCGCGCACGCTAGCGGCGGGAGGAGGCGCGGACGTCAATGCGAGGTAAAGGAGAGGTGAACCGGGTCATGAAGCGCCGAACGGCCGGCCTCCGGCCGGCCGGAGCGCCGGCGTCCCGCCGGCTGGCCCGGCGGCGTCCCCGCCGCCGTCCCCGGGAACCGCGACCAATTCGCCACTCGGTGCACAGCAGTTCATTGGCGACAACCGGCGCGCCGCTCCGACCTCGGTACGCGGGCCATGGCCGCAGTTAGCGTGAGAGCCGTTAGCCCGAGTGTATCTGTTTACCGGTCGAGGCTGTGAGCGACAGGTGTGGGGCTCCGCAGGATTTGCGTGAAGACCGACATGGCGTCGAGCGAACGTTGTTTGCAGGTTCTGAGAATACTCATCAGGATGGCCTGAGCGTTCGCTCCGCG
>DATLOL010000021.1:0-38291 GCA_035536275.1 Thermoanaerobaculia bacterium | reverse complement strand
GTGGCCAGCGATCCGCGACTGCCGTTCGGCGGCGTGAAGCACTCCGGCTTCGGCCGCGAGCTCGGCGAATACGGCATCCGCGAGTTCGTGAACATCAAGACCGTGTGGGTGGCCTGACCGACCGGGAGGCCTCCGGGCCGGCGCGGCCGGCAGCGCTTGTTGGCCTAGCCAGACCGCACGCCTGACCCACTGAACGCGGCTCTCGGCAGCCGCACGTGTTTCGATGAGCGCTGCCGGCCGTGCCGGCCCGCCGGAGGCCTCCTCGTCGTCTCTGCTCAGGATCGCGTCAGCCGCGCCAGCTCGCTCTCGACTTCGTTGAGCTTCGCCTGCAGCTTCGGCGCGATCTCATCGCGCTGCTCTTCGAGCTTGCGCACGCGGATGCGGCGGGTGATGGCGCGCCAGAGGATCGGCACGGTGCTGATGAAGAAGAATCCGAGGAAAGGACCGACCCAGACGATGAAGCCGACCAGGTTCGAGTGCTCCTCCGCGTAGTTGAAGATGATCGTGGTCCCGATCGCCAGCCAGAGGAAGAACACGAGACAGCCCATGGACGGGAACATGAAAAAGTCCGCGCGCCCGCTGGTGCGCTCCGCCTCGGGCATCAGGTAGGCCTGATCGATGCGGCGGCGCAGATCCTGTCGCTCGAACTCGAGCGTCTGCACGCGGCGTTGTTTCTCCGTGAGGGGCGCGGGCTTCTCGAGCTGCGCGATGCGCGCGCGCAGCGGCCCCAGGGCCTCATCGCGGTGGCGCGCGATGATCAGCGCGCGCTTCGTGCGGCCGCGGGCGCGCAGGCGGTTGATGACGATCGCCACGATCGGCCCGGAAAGCCAGAACACGGCGGCGGCCGGTAACGCGAGGAGCCCGAGCTGCTCGAACTGTTTGTCGAAGGCGTAGGCGATCATCACCATCACGCCAAACACCAGCACACCGGCGACGAGAGGCAGCGCGATGTCGGCGCCGCCCATGCCCTCCGCCGCGCGAATGCGCCGGTCCCAGCTCGCCTCCTCGGTGCGCAGACGCTCGAGCAGCTCGTCGCGCTCCGTGCGCGGACGCGGCGCCGTTCCGACCGTGCGCGTGAGCGGAGCAGCGGGCCGCGAACGGTGGATCGTCACCCGCGTCCCGCAGTAGTTGCAGGTCAGGACCTCGCTGTAGCCGTCATCGGGGATGTTCGCCGCACAGGCCGGGCACTGCGCGCGTGTGACCCCCATGGCCGCCTAGTGCGCGGCCACCATGTCGAGGCGGCGGTAGCGCTTCGTTCCCGGGAGACAGCTCTTGTGCGTGACGTGGTGCAGGTACTCGTCGCGGAACTTCTTCACCGACGAGATGACCGGACCGATGGCCGCGTCGCCGAGGGCGCAGAGCGACTTGCCGCCGATGTTGTCGGCCATGTCCAGGAGGAGGTCGGCGTCCTGCTGCCGTCCCTCCCCGCGCTCGAGGCGGTCGAGGATCGACTCCATCCAGTTCGTCCCCTCGCGGCACGGCGTGCACTGCCCGCACGACTCGTGGGCGAAGAACTTCGACAGACGCCACACCGCGTCGACGATGCACACCGAGTCGTCGAGGACGATGATCGCGGCCGAGCCGAGCATCGATCCCGCTTTCATGACCGCGTCGAAGTTGAGCGGGAGATCGATCTCGTCCGGCGTGAGCATCGGCGCCGACGCGCCACCGGGAATGACGGCCTTGAGCTTGCGGCCGTTCGGAACGCCGCCCGCGTGCTCGAAGAGCAGCTCCTTGAGGTTCACGCCCATCGGAAACTCGTACACGCCGGGCTTGTTGATGTTGCCCGAGACGCAGTAGAGCTTCGGCCCGGTGTTCTTCGGCTCGCCGAAGGACTTGAACCAGTCCGCGCCGTTCTTGATGATCAGCGGCACGCAGGCGAGCGTCTCGACGTTCTGCACGACAGTCGGGCCGCCGAATGCGCCGACGACCGCGGGGAACGGCGGTTTCACCCGAGGCTGGCCGCGGTGCCCTTCGATCGACTCGATCAGGCCCGTCTCTTCGCCGCAGATGTACGCGCCCGCGCCGCGGTGCACGGTGATGTCGAAGTCCCAGCCGCTGCCGAAGATGTTCTTGCCGAGGAAGCCCTTCGCGCGCGCTTCCTCGAGCGCTTTCACCAGCACCGTGGAGCCGTAGTGGAACTCGCCGCGGATGTAGATGTACGCCATCGGATTCGAGCCGATGGCGTGGGCGGCGATGATCATCCCCTCGATGAGGAGATGCGGGTCTTTCTCGATGATGACCCGGTCCTTGAACGTGCCCGGCTCGGCCTCGTCGGCGTTGCAGAGCAGGTACGTGGGACGGGGCGCGTTGCGGGGAACGAAGGACCACTTGCTGCCGGTCGGGAAGCCCGCGCCGCCGCGTCCGCGGAGCTCGGAGTCCTTGACGATCTGGATGATCTCTTCCCACTTCATCCCCAGCGCCTTGCGGGCGGCCTCGTAGCCGCCGCCGTCGATGTAGGTGTCGATCGACGTGGAGTGGGGCTTGTCGATGTTGGCGGTGAGGACGCGGATCGGTTCCATTATTTCAGCCGCTCCAGCAGCGAATCCATCTTCGCCACGCTCATGCTCTCGTGGTAGTCGTTGTTGACCTGCACGACCGGCGCGGTGTCGCAGGAGCCGAGGCACTCCACTTCGAGGACGGTGTAGAGGCCGTCCTTCGTGGTCTCGTGCGGCTTGACCTGCAGGCGCTCGCAGAGGTGCTCGTAGATGTCGTACGCGTTGTTGACCATGCAGCTCAGGTTCGTGCAGACGCGCAGGCGGTACTTGCCGACCGGCTGCTGGTCGTACATGTCGTAGAACGACACGACCCCGAACACGGTCGCCGGCGAGAGGTCGAGCAGCTCGCCGACGTAGTGCACCGCTTCCGGCGAGATGTAGCCCCACAGCTCCTGCACCAGGTGCAGGGTCGGCAGCAGGGCCGCTTCCTTGTTGGGATAGCGCGTGAGGATGTGCTCGAAGCGCTTCTTCGCCTCTTCGGGGAACTCGATGGTCTTCTGCGCGTCGGGGAAGCGCTCTTTCGCGTAAGGATTGTCGGGATGGAGATCAGCCATATGTTTCCTGGTGCTGGGTGCTGGGTGCTGAGTGCTGAGTGCTGAGTCCCGCCGCGCCGGCGTCCCACTCAGCACTCACACTCAGCACCCAGCACTTTCTTTCTCACTTCCAGTCGAAAGCTTTCTTCTTCCAGACGTATACGTAGCCGACGCCGAGCAGAAGAATGAAGAGCAGCATCTCGCCGAAGATGAACCACGCGGCGGGACCGCGTGTGGCGTCGCGATAGATGACTGCCCACGGGTAGAGGAAGGCCGCCTCGATGTCGAAGAGGATGAACAACATCGCGATCTGATAGAAGCGGACGTTCACCCTCTTGCGGTTCTCGTCGAGCAGCGGTACCCCGCTCTCGTACGGCGCGAGCTTGGACGGATTCCGCTGATGGCGGCCCAGCACCCAGTTCAGCCCGAGGAACACCGCGCCCAGGACGACGGCGACGACGAGCATGATCAGGATGGGGATGTAGCTGTTGGTCATAAAACGGGGCGCATCTTAGTGGAGAGTGTTGCTGGTTGCTAGTTTGGAGGATGTTGCTGGTTGAATGCGAGGCGTTGCCGGATGCGACACCGCGCCCTGAACCAGCAACCAGTAACTAGCAACAGCGCTGCCGCGCGTCAGGCGACCGACTCGGTGAGATAGCTCATCGCCGTCTCCCGCGAATCGAAGATCTTGAAGACCGTGTCCAGCTTGGTGATCTTCAGGAGGGCCAGGATGCGGTGCGACGGCTTGACCAGCGCCATCTTGCGCTGGCGGTCTTCGAACTTTTGCAGGTAGCCGATCAGTTCGCCGAGTCCGGTCGAGTCCATGTAGTTGATGGCCTCGAAGTTGATCATCACCGGACCGGTCTCGTCGTTCAGCACTTTCTCGAGGTAGCTCGAGAACTCCCGCGCGCTCTCCCCCAGCTTGATGACGCCCTGGATGTCGAGCACGGTCACGTCGTTGACCCTGTTTTTGATGATGTTCATACCGGCGGCCGGAAGTGTATCAGAACCGTTCACTCTTCCTCGCGGCGTCTCCCGATGCGGTCCGTGACCAGCGAGATGAGCGACAGGACGACCGCTCCGACGATGGCCCAGCCGAAGCCGTCGATGTCGAATCCGGGCACCAGCCACGCCGTCAACTCCAGCATGATCGCGTTCAGGACGATCAGAAACAGCCCCAGCGTGATGACCGTGATCGGCAGGGTGATGAACCAGAGGATTGGCCGCACGAGCGCGTTCAGCAGCCCGAGCACCGCCGCCGCGATGGCCAGCGTCACCCACGAGCGGTAGTGAAAATGCGGGACGACGTTCGCCACCAGCAGGAGCGCCAGCGTGTTGAGGATCCAGCGGAGGAGAAGGCCCATCAATCCATTTTATCCCGCGCGTCAGACGCGGGATCTCCGGTGCACCGATCACCATGTCCCCATGAAACGTTTTCCTTCCCTCCGTCACTACCTCTGTAAGGAGGCTCATCATGAGACGGATCGGATTCATCGTGTTCTTGCTCTCCGCCGTTGCGCTGCACGCGCAGGAACGGGGGATGTTCTCCAGGGAACTGGCGGCGCAGCAGAAGGCAGGGGCGGCAGGTGCGAAGCACAGCCAGACGAAGCCGGCCGAGTGCCGCGGCCCGATCGCGCTGGTGACCGACGTCGGCTTCGAAGGACTGAAGACCACGTCCGCCAACTATGCCGCATCCCCGGGCGGCGGTGAGGGCGGCCGCTTCGACAAGACCCCCGTCCTGTCCACGCGCGTCGAGTTGCGCGAGGGTTGCCTGAACGCGCACTTCAGCGCACTGGTCGGCAGCAGGCAGACGTACGGCGGCGCCTCGGCGATCACCATGTTCCAGGTGACGCTCACCCCGGCCGGCGGCGGCCCGCAGCACATGTACGGCCACTACGAGACGCCGTACGGCATCCCCAGCCCGGCTGTGGCCATCGAGGCCGAGCGCGACGTCGACCAGTTCGCCGCGAACTTTTTCCAGCGCATCGGGAAGGACAAGGCCAGCGGCGACGTGCCTCCGGGCGTCTATCGCGTGGACGTGTGGTGGGCCGGCGGTCCGGTCGGCGGTGGCGGCGCCATCGGCGCAGCCTTCGTGCTGAAGCTCTATCAGGGCAAATAGAAACGCCCAGGATGAAGCAGCGCGCGAGCGTCCCCGGCGATGCGTCCGTCGCGCGGGGTCGCGTCCTCGCCAATGGAACCGCGCGCTGCTTCCGGTACCACCGCGCGACATCCGTTCGTGGCAAAGCCGCTCGCCAGCCAGGCGACATTTTTGTAGAGACATTTTATGACGTCTCTGTACACGGCCATATCACCTGAAATAACATTCCTCTCGCTCTAGAGCGCAGATCCAACGACAACTCGGAGGAGAACCAATGAAGAAAGCAATCGCTCTCTCGCTGTTCCTCGTGTGTCTGGCCGCGCTCCCCGCCGCGGCGCAGAACAATCTCGACTGGAGCTCGGTCGGCTCGGCGATCATCCTCGACGAAAACATGATCAGCGTCTACGACTTTTCCGGTCCCAAGGTCGTCCTCAAGTCCAACAGCGTCGGCGAGATCGAAGGACGCTTCCCGGTGACCAACACCGTCGGAAGCGGCACCGACCTCAGCCCAGCCTGGAACACGCTCTCTGCGGCGCTGGTCGACGATCATTCGTCCGGCTGGCTCACCATCACGCTCTACCAGGTCGAGAAGTGCACCGCGACCGAGACGCAGCTCTGCCAGATCAACAGCAGCGACGGCGCCGACGACAGCGTCCGCTGCGAGACCTGCGAGTTCAACGGCGGCCTCGACTTCGCGAACAACGCCTATTACGTCCACGTCATCCTGAAGAAGACCGACGTGCCGCCTGCCGTCGCGCTGTACGAGCTCGCGCTCCACTAGGAGGACACCATGAGACTGCGCAAAACGATCCTCGCTCTCCTCGTCCTCGCCGCGGTCGTGCCGCTCTCGGCTCAGACCTACGACTGGTCGATGGTCGGATCCACCGGCACTCCCGATCCGGCCGCTCTCGGCTGGCGCTACACGGGCCCGACGTTCGAAATGGCGCCCACCCGCTGGACGAACATCGGCCTCGTGTCGCGGTACCCCGTCACCAACACCTACGGCAGCGGCATCGACATCAGCCCGGCGTGGACGACGCTCCGCCTCGTCTACACCGACAACTCGAGCCTCGGCTCGGTCGTGGCCAAGCTGTACAAGGTCGACAAGTGCAACAACACCCAGACATTGCTCTGCACCATCACCAGCAGCGACGGCGCGGGCGTGCAGTGCGGCTCGTGCCAGTTCAGCTCCTCGGACATCGACTTCGCCAACTTCACGTACTACGTCGAGGGGCGGCTCATCCGCAGTGCGACGTCGGCCACTGAGCAGCTCCACACCGTGGCCATCGAGTAAGGAGGACGCCATGAAAAAGACACTGATGCTTCTCGCCGTTCTCGCCCTCGCGGCCGTGCCTTCGATGGCGCAAACCTACGACTGGAGCCAGCCCGGCTCGACCGGCAACCTCCACCAGAGCGCCGTCTTCAACGCCTCGGTGACCGGGCCGACGCTGAAGTTCCGCTCGACCTCCACGGCCTCGTTCACCGCCTGGTACAACGTGACGAACACGGTCGGCAGCGGGACGACCAAGACCCCGGCGTGGTCGAACCTCACCGCCGCGTTCACCGACGACTCCAGCCTCGGCTCGGTCACGATCACGCTGTACGAGCTCGAGAAGTGCTCGGGCACGACGACGCAGATCTGCCAGATCGCAAGCACAGACGACCCCACCGTTCAGTGCGAGACCTGCAACTTCTCGTCGTCGACCTTCGACTTCGCGAACAACTCGTACTGGATCGAAGCCGTCTTCGCCCGCAGCTCGACCGCAGCCAACGAACAGCTCCACTCCGTAGCCATCGACTAGGCCTCTGGAGCGCCGGCGGCTCGCCGCCGGCGCTCCTTTTCGCTCCCGCGGCGCGCGGTCTGGCTTCCAAGGTGGGGAAAACGTAACCTGGCCTTCCTTCTAAGGGGTCGTCCAATGTTCGACTGTGTGCGGTGGCGGTGCTGCTCTGGGGAGTGGGTGTCAGCGGCCAGGGTTCGCCGTTGCAGGTAGCGGTCATGCCCGCGCGACTGGCGGTGGATCCTCAGACGAACACTTCAGCGCACTGGTCGGCAGCAGGCAGACGTACGGCATCGCCTCGGCGATCACCATGTTCCAGGTGACGCTCACCCCGGCCGGCGGCGGTCCGCAGCACATGTACGGACGCCGTACGGCATCCCCAGCCCGGCGGTGGCCATCGAGGCCGAGCGCGATGTCGACGAGTTCGCCGCGAACTTTCTCCAGCGCATCGGGACGGACAAGGCCAACGGGGACGTGCCTCCGGGCGCGTGGACGTGTGGTGGGCCGGCGGTCCGGTCGGCGGCCGCGGCGCCATCGGCGCAGCATTCGTGCTGAAGCTCTATCAAGGCAAGTAGCAACGCCGCGATGAAGCAGCGCACGGAGCGTCACCGGCGATGCGTCCGTCGCGCGGGTCGCTCCTCGCCAACGGAATCGCGCGCTGCTTTTTGGTGCCCCCTCGCACTTGTGCCATCGCTTCAGAACGTGCACGGCGCGGAGCTCTGCAGAACTTCGACCTGCTGCGCGCGCTGCGGATGCACTTCGAGGAATCCGTCGCCGTCCCACTTCAGCCGGCCCGCGATACGAACCCGGTCGCCGGGGCACGGCCACTTCGCTTTCGGCAACGCGAGATCGCGTTCGCAGACCTCGGCGCGCAGGTAACGCGTCGAGGTGAGCGGCACCGGCTGACCGTCGGCGAGCAGTTCCGTAATCCGGACGTCGACGGTAAGAAACCGGTCGGTCGAATGCACGGAATGAATCACCTCGCCGGTGACGACGACCTCCGCATCGAGGTCCCGCCAACCGAGGATGCCGAGGCGTTTGAACGGCGTGGTGAGGAAGCCGAGCGCCGCGGCGATGGCGCCGATCTTCCGGTTCTCGACCGGCTCGAGATCATTCTGATCGAGAGTCGTTCCGATGTCCGGCCGGCATCCGATGACGAGCCGGTTCGCGCTCGTCGTGCAGCCGCACGACTGCAGCGCGAGCGCGCAGACGAGCAACACCAGCGCGCGCGTCACCGTCTGGTGCATGCCTCTTCGCTCCCGGGTGGCAGGCCGAGCTCGGGCCCGATCGTGTCGCGCTGTGAGATCACGGTCCAGGCGGTGAGACTCGCCAGCGTGTTCGCGTCGCGCGGCTTGAGCCTGATGATGTAGACAATGGGCGCGAAGAAGGTCTTGTAGTGCGGGAAGTTCCGCCACTTGATCGCGCGCTTCAGTGCCGGGTTCGGTTCTGTCTCGAGCTTCGCGATCCAGCTCTCGGTCCGGTCGAGATAGACCCAGCAGATCTTCGCGTTCTCGTACGCACGGACGCCGAACCGTTTGTTGTCGATGATGCTGTATTCACCGCAGTACACGAGCGGCTGGCCGTTGCCCTGTGCCTTGCTGAACGCCGCGTGCAGTTCCGCCAGCTTCGTGTCTCCCGACGCGATCACCACGCGCGACGGATCGCCCAACTCCGTCCGCTCGTAGTTGGGTTCCATCATCTCTTCGGCAACCTTGCCGTCTCTCATGCGCGGCTCGCGGAAGAACTGCACGAGATCGTCGTACAGGTGCACCTCGCCGGCCTTGTTCAGGCCCGGCTCGAACGGCGTCGCCGTATTGATGAAGACCAGGATGTTCGACACCTTGCGCGCGAGCAGCGGCATGAGCCCGATGTTCTCGACATGGCCGCCGTCGCCGAAGTGCGTCTCCCGCTCGGCGTGGGAGGCATCGACCGGCCATTGGCGAAACTCGGGGAACCCGACGTTGTCGATCGTGAGGCGCAGGAACAAGGCCTGTGGCGCGGCCCCCGACGTGCCGATGACGTCCGAGAGCGTCATCCGGTAGCGCGGCAGCCCGATCTCGACCTCGCGGTTGCTCCCCTCCATCGGCTTCGAGAGCTTCGAGTCGTATCCGAACGACTCCACGAATCCGCCGCCGAAGTGCCCGGGGCGCTTCGGATCGGGTGCCCGATCCATCATGCCGGTGTACAGCGGCGTCATCTCGACCGGGAAGTAGTGCCGCCGCCCTCCCCCCGGCTTGCCGATGAGCGTGGATCCGACGAGCAGGTACGGGGTGCCGTGCTGTGGCAGGAGGAAGTCGTCGGGATCGAGGTGCGGGTTTGTTTTGACGATCTGTTTGACTGCCTCCGAGTGGGACGAAAAGAACTTGTTGCGATCGCCGAGGCCGAACGGCCCGAGGAAGATATCGCCGAGTGCAGCGCTGAAGCTCTCGTCGCCGTGGCCGCGGAGGAGATGGCCGAGCGTCCCCCACACCGGGTACGCGCGGTCCATCGCCTGCGTGAGTGAGCCCACGGGTGCGACGGCGAGATGTGCATCGGTGAGGCGTTCGGGCGGGACGTAGTCTCCGAGAAACGCTTTCTCGGCCTCGGACGACGGAAGGTAGAGGTACGGCACCGCCGCCCACGCGCCGCCGGACACCGCGGAGACGTAGCGCGCGCGGTCGAGCCAGCCGAGGCACTGCAGCGCGCGCAGTTGTCCGAGCGTCGCGGCCGCCGCGCGCGTGCCGCCGCCCGAAAACGCGACGCCGAAGTCGTGCTTCTCGTCGAGCCACGGCACCTCGTAGTCAGGATCGCCGCGCTCCGGGTAGACGGCCTCGGTGGTCGTGTCCCACGTTCGAACCTGCACGGCAGGCATCGAGGTACAGCCTCCGAGGGCGAAGACAGCGATCGACAGGCAGAGGAACGAAATGGCGTTGCGCAATTGCCGCCTCCGTGACCCACGGCAGCGTAACACGCGTCTGCTTGAAGCCGCCGGGGAGTGGTTGCCTCTCCTTGTCACCATCCTTATGGACATCCGACCGCGTGATGGCCTATCCTCGCGGCGCTTCGGCAATTCCAAATACAAGGGGAAGCGACATGTCTCAGAACGGCTCTGCGCCGACATGGTGGAACTTTAGCGGGAACATCGAGCACCTGCCGCCGACCGGCGGCCAGGACTACTACTTCACTCCGACGAATCTGGGTGAGCTGCAACAGGTGCTCACGGCGGCAAAGCAGAACAAGGTGACGGTTCGCGTCAGCGGGCAGCGGCATTCCCAGCCGCCCCTGGTGACGGACGACAACCGCAACGCGCCCCCGCCCGCACCGACCACCTATCTGGTGGACATGTCCTGCTACATCGACGTCGGCGAGAACGGCATCGCCCTCGGACCCGGCCCACAGCAGGTCACGGTGAATCCCGGCGTCCGCGAGGACGACGTCGATGCCTTCCTCACCCAGAACAACCTGATGTTCAAGACGGTCACGGCCGGTGGCTTCTTCAGCCTCGGCGGCATGACCGCGGTCGACGTGCACGGCGCAACGGTGGAGGCGCCGATCTTTGCGGAGACGGCGTCAGCATTCGTAATCCTCGATGCCGAGGGGAATCTCAATACGATCGACGCGACACTAAAACCCGTCGACGGATGGACGCCGTTACAGTTCGCTCGCGTCTCTCTGGGTGGCCTCGGCGTCGTCACCAAAATCATTCTCGATGTCCAGCCGCGCCCGTACGCGACGACGCTCCTGGGCGGCACGCAGAAGTCCTTGTGGAAGAACAAACAGGCGTTCGTTTCGGGAATGCAGGGTCTGCTCACGGGACCGTCGAAACACGACCGGCTCGAGGTTTTTTACACGCCGTACGGCGCAAAGTGGCTCCAGCCGAACTTCTGGGTGCTGTGGTGGGACATCGTGTCCAATCCGGAGCCGCAAACCCCGAATTCTCCGACGAATCCGGCGACGGCATGCGACCTCGCTCATCAGGGGACCTACGGCGCGGGGAAAATCCCCTCGCCGGGGCTGCAGGACATTCAATACCTCAGTAACTATCTTACAGCCTCGGAGGTGACCGCTATTGCGCTCGAGGTGATCATGTCGCAGGCCGACGCCGCAAACAGGGACCATTTGGAGCTTTGGCTGGCGTCGGGTGCCCAGGTCATGTTCATGTCCTACTTCATCGAACTGCCCAACCTCGACGCGGACGGGCTGGGCAAGGTATGGGATGGCCTGGATGCCGTTGCCAGTCGGGTGCTCGAGGACGGCAACTTTCACATCGCCGCGCCGATGGAGTTCCGCTTCATCAAAGGCGGCAACTCCGCCATGTCGGGAACCTATTCGACGAACCCGGATGCGTACTTCATCAATCTGGACCTGATCGCATTCGTCCCGCGGACGCCGTCGGCCGACTACCCCGCCCAGCTGTTGCAGTTCTTCGCCGACGTCGAGCGCGACTGGGTGGCCCTGGGCGGCTTTCCCCACAACGGGAAAATGTACGGCTTCTACGATCCGACGATGCCGTCCGGTACCTCCACCGGGGCCTTCAATCCGAACTTCCTCGCCAACCTCCGCACTCGACGCGGCGACCGCCTGCAGGCATACAACAACTATCGCAAAAGCCAGGACCCCACCGGCCTTTTCTACAACGAGTATTTGAAGATGTTGATGGAGGGGTAGTCGCCCCCTCCGCCCGTGCCCGAGCCCGGCGCCGGACGTCGCCGCTCCGTCGTGCATCCTTCGATCTCACGCGACGATCGGCGGCTCCGGCTCTGCGCCCGGCTCTACCTCCGGCTCGTCCGCGTAGTGCACGAAGAGTCGATCCTCGGGGGCGGGCGGTTGGGCGAGGTAGCCCGAGAAGCCGGCTCCGCCCGGAACGATGAAGAGGTTCTGCACCGGCTGCGCGCCGAAGCGTGCGAAGAACGGTGCGGCGCGGTCGACGAAGCCCGACCCCACCACGTGGATCTGCACCGTGAAGCCGGGCATGGAGCCCGGCTCCAGTACTTCGATCAGGATCTGCTCGACGTTCATACGCGGACGACCTCCACCGAATCGAGGAAGACGTGGGTCTTGTCCTTCTCATCGACGTCGAACGACACGCGCTTCACGCGGTGCAGGTCGACGCCCTTGAACTTCGACAGCGGGATGCGCACCGTCTCGAGGCGGTGGAACGTGATCTTCTCGCTTCCGAATTCTTTCCGGAACGGCTTGCCCGGCACCGTGGCGGTGAAGAACTCCGTCTCCGCCACGGTGGCCTTCTTCCCGGCCTCGTCCTGCAGCGTCACGCTCAAATGCGGCTGTCCGCCGACGAACGGATCCTTCTCCAGATCGAAGAATCGTCCGATACGGAACGTGAGGAAGCGCAGCACCGACCAGTCGGCGACGGGTAGAGGCTCGATGAGCGCGGTCGGCTTCGAAACGGAGTCGAGGAGGTTCACGTCGAGGATGCGGGTCTGGTGCGGCACGTGTTTACCCTGGGCCTTGCTATTCACTTCGAGATTTCCGAAGCGGATGACGTCCGCATACGACGCGGTGTCGCGCTCCTGGCCAAGCTCGTTGTCGGGTGACTGTTCGAACGTATCGACGCGCCGCAGCTCGTCGCCGAAGCTCCACTGCAGCGACGGCGTGATCCCGGCTGGAGGCGCCTCGTCGCCGGTGAAGCGATCCTGCAATTGAGCCTCGCCGGCGAGGAGCCAGCGGAAAAACCCGCCGATGTAGAACCTGGAGACCTCCTGATGTTTCACTCCGTCAGGAACGATGGCATCGGCGAGGTCGGGATCGCGATCCAGCAGCTCGGAATGATCCGCCGGGAGATCTTTGTCGATGCCCCAATTCGTGTTGAAGCGGTTGTGGCACGCGCCGCGGATGAAGACCATGGCCTTGTCGCAGGTGGCGCGATCGTAATGACGGAAGCCGGTGCCGGTGAAGTTGTCGAACGCACCGCCGGTGGGTGTATCGCTGCGGCCGGCCACGTCGTTGTCGAGCGAGCCGTAAACGACGAGGTACGTGAGCTGCTCCGCCGGCGTCAACACCGCGGCATTCGACGAGAATGTACCGGTGAAGTCGGTCGGGGAGAGGGAGCAGACGGCGGTGATACCGTAGCGGTCCTTCGCCTGCGGGCTCGCCGGATTGCGCACCGTGCGGATGAGATTGTCCTTCGCCGCGCGGACGACTGCATCGCCGCCCCGTGAGTGACCGACCAGCCCGACACGATTGAAATCGAGCCGGCCGCTGAACTTGCCGCCGGAGGCGTCAGCGAGCTTGCGCCATTCATCGAGCGTTGCCAGGAGGACATCGGCCCGGTTCTGGAGGAACGTGTCCCGTAAGTTGCCGATGCAGGTGTCGACGCTGATGGAGGCGATACCCTTTTCGGCGAGCTCTGTCTGCAGGTATTCATAGCCGAGGTGATTGCCGCTCTCGGTGACCGAGGTGGCGCGGACGACGTCGATCGTCGTCGCGACGCCGGTGACGGGGTGGGCCACGGTCGTCGATCCTGTGACGACGAATCCGCCGAAGGAGGTGAACGCGCCATGCTGTCCATGCAGCAGGACCACGACCGGAACCGGAGTCGGTCCGGCGACGACGCCGGGACTCCCGGGAACGATCGGATAGCAGATCCGCCCCTGCAGGCGGAGGTCGTACAACGCCGGAGCCCCCGTGTGCCGTTGCGCGGGAGGATTGCCCGGGAATGCCGTTGGGTCGAGGATCGACTCGCCGACCAGCAGCTTCACGAGCGGCGGTATGAAGACGACCGCGGACTTGGATGTGATGTCGCTGGTGTCCCGGGTCGGCGCGGGCTCCGCGTACGTGGTTCCGGCGGCCGCATCACGCGACGAGACGCCCATCTCGACGAACACCGAGATGTCGTCGAACTCCGCCTCCAGCACCGGCGCGGCCGGCGGCGCGGGCACGGTAATCGTGCGCAGCGCGCGCTTCATCGGATCCGTTTTGCTCAGGGCCATGATGCGGCGCGTGCCGCCGTCCGCGCGCGCGGCCACGCGCACGTTGACGCTCTTCCCGTTCGCCGCGACGACCGCCTTCACGCCCGGCGCTCCGGTGAATGCGAACGCCTTCCCGATCTCCTCCGCCGACGCGAGGTCGCGATTCGCATTCACCGCGACGTCGAAGGCCGGCGCGGTCAACACGAAGTGCGGAAGGTAGTCGAGCTTCGCGCTGACCGGCACTCCCGCATCGGGTCCCATATTGATGGTGAACGTGATCGTCACCGGCTCCTCGGGTGGCTCGTCGATCGGGAGCTCGATGCGATAGATCCTCCCCTCGCCGATGAGCTCCTGCAGCTCCTTCGGAACGGCGACGGGCTCGATGATCAGTGAAGGGTTCGGTGCGGTGACGCCGTCCGCGAACTTGAACGCCGTCGTGAGACTGGCGCCGGGCGGGATGCGCACGGGCAGCATGGCGAACACGGTCTGTCCCGCCTTCGCCGATGCGACCGGCGGTGCGCCCTGCTTCAGCTCCGACACGAGCTCGAACGACTCGCGCACCGCGACGCGGAACTGTCGTACGGGCACATGAATCGACACCGGCAGATGCACGCCGTGCGTGGCCAGGACCGAGTCCACGTACTTGCCGTCAGCCAGGAGATAGACGCGGCTCACCTCGAGCGTCTCGGTGGTGCCGGGCGTGTTCGCGATCATCGTCGCGGACTTGCTGTCCTTCGCGAACCTCAACACGTTGCCGGGACGCTCGGCGGTGAGCACCCACTCCCCTTCGCTGTCCACCTTCAACACGGCGCGCTGACCGGGCAACAGCTTCACTTCGTCGAGCGCGTCGTTGCGGGTGATGACGGTGCCGCCCACGGTCACCGTCACGTCGCTCACGGTCACGTTGAAGAAGATGGTCTGGCGTTTCTCCAGGTGCGCCTCGCGCGCGAGGTTGGCCTGGAGGACCTCGTCGTTCGTGGTCACGCGATGCCTGCCCGGCCGGGTGAAGGCGACGTAGCTGCCGAGAGAGATCTCGAGCCGCGGCGTGGGAGGGACGAAGCCGCGGATGCCCGGCTGCATGCCTTTGAGCGTGTCCCCTGTTGCCGCTTCCGGATCGCCGGCCGCGGACTTGCGGTAGAACGCGTCGGGCACGAATGATCCGGGACGGGTCGCGGTCGATAGGGCGCCGAGGTTGACGTCGGCGGCGTTGGATTCCGGACCCGTTTCCGGCAGCACCTCGATCAGGGAGGGATTCATGCCTGGGCCCGGCTCGTCGAGACGGCCGATCTCCATCAGCGGCTGCGGCACTTCGGTCCACTTCGGCGTGAGCCAGTAGCGCGCGATGTCGCCCACCTTCGCGGTTTTCTCGGCGTGACCTTTCGCGTCCTTGAAGCCGCCACGGATCTTTCCCTGCGAGCTGTACACGCGGCCGCTCTCATCGCTGGCCTGTTGCTCCAGGCGCGCGAGGTGACCTTTGTTTGGTTGCTTGATGGCGGTGTCGAGGATGCCGTAGCCGGGGATGATCGCGCTCCACGAATGGCTGCTGAACGAGTAGCGCGCGAACCGCGCCAGCCAGTCCGCGGCGGAGTCGGGCTTGGGATCGACGCCGAAATGAATCTGCCGCCAGGGATCGAAGAGATAGCGCATCCAGCCCATGCCCATCTTCGTGAGCAGCAGGCTGTCGACGCTGCCGATCGGGTCGTTCTCGTCGACGAACGCGATGCGCACCGCGCGCTCGGGGCCGAACGTCGGCGGCGCGTCCTCGAGCTCCACGATGCCGCCGGCCGCGACGGCGGTGACGTTGGTGCGCCGCGCGATCGCCCCCGCGTTGACGGAGACGATGTCGAACGGATGGAGCTCCAGCTCCTTCTTGCCGTTCTTCTGCACGAGGAGCTGCGCGGGCTTCGCGGGATCGGGGACGGTGGCGTTGAAGTACGTGAGTTTGTCGACGACGTTGTTCGACAGCGGGTCGTCGCTCGCGTACGGATTGACCTTGATGTCGCCGGTGAAGTCCGTCGCGCGGACGAGGATGATGGTGTCGTTGTCGGTGCGCTCGACGTCGAGCAGGTCGGAGCGCTCGCCGTCCTTGAGCAGGAAGACGCGGTTGTAGCCCTGGATCTCCAGGCGTCCTTCCTCGGATGTCATGCGTACCGTGCGCGAATCGACCACGGTCGCGGGGAACTCGTCGCCGGCCTTGCCGAGGCGATGGCCGAGGAAGTGGATGAACTTGAAAATACCGTAGATGAAGCCGCCCCACACGGTGCCGGCGACGTAGTTCATCACGCCGCCCAGGGTGAGGCCGCTCATGATGTTGAAGACGACGTCGCGGAACTTGCCCCATCCGCCTTCGTCGGTCAGACGGCGCACCTGAACGGCGCCGGCAACGAGCTCGCCGCCGCCGCGGATCGCGAAGCGGTCGCCGTTTTTCGGCCCGAGAGTGATGAGGTGCGCACCGCCCTGCTCGACCTGCACCTTCGTCTCTTCCTCGAGCTCGATGCCCTGCGTGTCGGGAATCGTGAGGAAGAGCGTGCCGCCGTCGAGGGTGATCGTGGCGGCGACGTACTTCGAGAACTTCGGCAGCTCGACGTCGGTCGTCCCCTCGAGGATTCCTTCCAGCGCGAAGAGCGGGAAGAAGCCGAAGAGCAACGGCCCGAAGAACTCGGACTGCTTGGTGTGCGTGAGCTCGTGGAAGATGACGCTCTTGCGGCGCTCGAGCTCGAATTTCTCCGCGTCGACGGGCACGCGCACCGTGCCCGAGGACATGGCCATCTTCTTCTGCGCGACGGCGCCGGGGCCGTAAGGAATGACCACGACGCGCTTGGGACCCTGGACCAGCGCCGGGCCGCTGACGTCGGCGAGCGTGAGGAACTCGTTCTTCTGCGTGAACACCGCCGTGCTGCTCGGCTTCTCGGTGGGGATCGTCACCTCGCCCGCGGCGCCGACGTTCGACGCGACGAGAAGTCCGGCGACGAAAATCGGGTCGTCGTGAATCTTGGCCACGTGCGTGACGCCGTTCTGCACGAGCGCGACGTCGGTGCCTTTCGCGACGTGAGTGCCATCCCAGATCTCCGCGCTGATCGTGTTGGCCTCGAGACCCCGGGGCTTGCCGTTCATCCCGACGCGCCACGTGCCGTTCGACGGCAGCGGCGTGAACGGAACCACGAGCTGGATGGTCCCGTGCGCATTGGCAGCGATCGCGGCGCCGGGAGGACCTTCGTCCAACGTGAGGGTGGTCCCGACGACCGTGCCGGCGATGTAGAGCTCTGTCTTGCCGTCGAACACGGCCTGGACGATCGCGCCTGCTTCGAACCGCGGGAACTGCACGCTCTTGCCGCCGGCCGTCGCGTGCACGACGACGTGCGTCGCATCGATCGCGTCCGCGTCGTACACCGGTCCGGATGCGCGCAGTGAGATCACGTCGATCGGTCCGCCGGCCGTGAACGGGAACTCGCGATCGAGCTCGAGGTTCGCGGTGATGCGCGTGATGACGTTGGCCTGCGGTCCGCCGCCGGTTCCGGTGAGGACGACGAATCGCGACGGATGCAAGTCCTTCACGCCGCCGAGAGTCGCTGCCCTCCCGTCGTACGTCGCGGGACGCCCCTCCGGTCCGGCGAGCACGTCGGCCGTCGAGAGCTGCACGAGCTGCAGCGCCATCGCGTTCACCGCGCCCGGCGTCGTGAGCTTGATTCGCGGATCGAGCTTCAGCTCGAGGTTCTCGATGTCGCGGCGTTTGATGGGGAAGACTTCGATGTCGTAGGGCTGGCCCGTCTCGCCGGGGAGAAGCTGCGCGATGACCAGCGCGTCGTAGTTGCGCGAGGTCACGCCGCGCACGACGCTCTGCGCGGGCTTCGACGCATCGCGCAGCACGACCATGCCGGTCTTGGGCGCCTGGCGAATCTCTTCGGGCGTGTAGGTGAGCATCCCCCCGGCAGGCAACGCGTCCGCGGTGCCGAGCTTCGTACCGGACTTCAGCTCCTTCCATGTGACGTTGGCGCCGAGGGGCGCGAGCTCGGCGTCGGTGCGATCGAGCTCCACCTGATCGGCGGAGAGCTCGGTCTTCACGATGGCCGCGATTTTCTTGTCGCCGCTCGCGAGGACGATCGGATCGCCTTTCTTCGGCGGCGGCGTCGACTTGAGCTTGTTGCCCTCGAGCGTGCCCTTCGTCGCCTTCCCCGACGCGACGACCACGCGAATCTCGAGCGGCGAAGTCAGTCCATCGGCGTTGGCGTCGAGCACGATCTGCGACTCGAACTTTTCGACCACCCCCGCGCCCACGACTTCGCCGCCCTGCTTGAATCGCAGCAGGTCTTTCTTCCTGTACTTCACCGTGCCTTCGGCGATGTCGATGGAGCGCGGTCCGCCGATCGACTTGCGTCCCGTGTCGGTGGCCTCCGCTTTATCGAGGATGCGCAGGCGTACGCCCTTGTCGGCGACGTGGATGCCCGGCTCGGTGAAGCGTACGCGCCGTCCCTTGTTCCGCGTCGCGTGCTTGTCGTCGACCTCGGCGACGGTCTTGATGTCGACGGCGCCGGCGGCGTCGGTGAGGACGACGACCTGTCCGGCCTCGAGCTTCTCGGAGAATGGGATGTTCGTGGCGACGCGCGGCTCGTCGACGGTGCCGAACAGCAGCTCGCCGGACGGAACGAGCTCCGTGACGTCGCACGTGAGCGGCACGTGCACCTCGTTGAGGGGCTCGTCGAGATGCAGACCGCCTTCCGGGAACCGCGGGATCGGCGATCCGGGCGCAATCGCCTCGGCCGTTCCGCCCGAGCGCGTCCATCCCGCGATCGCGGGGTCGCCGTTGCCGCGCAGCAGCAGCGGGGGCCACTGTTCCGGTGCGACATGCAGCAGAGTGCCGTACAGCGTCGGCTCGAATTTCCCGTTCGGGACGATCGCCGACACCACGTTCAGCTCGGCGAGCTTTTCCTCGTCGGCCACGACGATGTGCTGATACGTGAAGGCGCGCTTCACGCCGAAGATCCCGCGCCGGATCCCCCACACCCCGGTGCGCTCGTTGTACAGGCCCTCGTAATCGAAGAAGCGCGAGAGCTGATTCTGTTTCTCCGAACCGCCGATGGCCTGGCCGATGCCGTAGATCAGTGAAAACCAGAACGCGATCGTCCAGTCGAGACCGAGGAGGCCCGCGGTGTTGTGCTGCAGCGACCAGGTGGTGTCGAGGATCCCGTAGAGGAAGCCCATCCCGACCTGGAACCCCGAGGCCTCGCCGGTGGGATCGGTGCGCCCGACGGGGTCGTACTGACAGACCGCGTACGGGCCGCACGGCGGATCCTCGACGGGCAGCGGACCCTCGAAGCCGTTCGTGCGGCGCGGATCGTCGTCGCGCCCGTGCCACGGATCGCGGCGGTCGAACGAGCCGCAGCGTGGATCGAGCGCGCGCGAGCGGAAGTACACGAAGCCGCCGTGAATCGCGCCGCCGTACAGGCCGGGCACGCGCTCGTGCGCGAGCAGCGACTCGCCGAACGCATCGCGCGGAATGCGCGTGACGCCGGCGGCGGAGATGACGCGCACAGGAGTCGATGACGGATCGAGCGAGAAGAACGCGGACAGCGGCATGCCCGCATCGCCGTCGATGCGGCCGATGCAGGAGAAACCGTTCCAGAGGAAGGTGGTCTCGACGCGGCCGGCGTCGTCGCAGATGGTCCACAGACGTCCGAGGTGATCGCGGTGCCAGGTTGGGGGAAGCGGAGTGACGTCGACGCGCGCGCCGTCGGCGGCGTATTGGATCGCGCTCGAGCCGTGGCCGTTGCGTGTCGCAACGGGACGCCCGTCGGCGCCGCGCGTCACGTGACGGATGCCGCGCGGCGTGCGGATCACCGCAAGGTCCTCGCCCGCGTACGCGTATTGCCATTCCCCGCATGCGGTGACTCGGCGCTGTTCATCGCGCGCGATCTCCACGCCGTCGATGCGCACGGGACGTCCGATCTCGTCCCACGCATACTCCTCGATCCACGACTGCCCCGCCGCGCGGACGAGTCGCGCGACCCCGTTCTTCAACGGCACCTCGCGTACGAACCCGAGTCCCTCACCGAACGTCTTCTCGCCGCGCTCATCCTCGGCGAAGTACGTGCGCCCGCCGGCGGACAGCCGCACCAGACGTCCCGAGGCTTCGCGCTCGTACGTCAGCGTCTCGCGCGAGCCCGGAATGGCGAAGGTGTCGACGAAGGTGTCGCTCATATCGTCACCTGAATCTCGAGCTGGACCGAGCCACCGCCGGCGGCGTAACGCAGCGACTCGAGGAGCGCGATCAGCTCTTCGACGATGGCGTCGACGGCGCGCTGGAAGCTCTCGCGGATACGCTCCGCGAGTCCGTCGACAGTGACGAGCAGCGCACTCGGATCGAGCTTCGCCAGCTCCGCGCCGACGTCTTTCAGGCTCGCGCCGACCTCGCTGAGGATCGTGGCGGGATTCACTTCATCGAGCGTGGCGAGGAGCGGCTCGAGGAATCCGAGGTCGCCGAAGATGGCCGGCAATTGCGCTTTCAGTCCGCGCAATCCGTCCGCGACTTTCTTGATCGGCGCCTGCAGATCGGCGGCGAAGGCGAGCGGGTCGTAGGCCATGAGCGCGTTGCGCACCGCCGCGTGAATGGCGCCCAGCTCGTCGGCCAGGAGCGCCGGGTCGAGCACGTCGAGCTCGCGCCGGATGACGTCGACGAGCCGGAGGAACTTCTGCGCCTGCGTGGCCGGATTGAGGTCGTCGAAGAGCTGCTTGATCTTCATCAGCGCGGCCAGCAGCTCGTCGTCGAACTCGCCGAGGAACTGCGCGGCTTTCTTCAGCGCGGCGGCGGCCAGTGCATCGAGCTCCGCGGCGATCGGCTCCGGATCGAGCGCGGCGAGGAGTCCGTCCGCGGAATCGGTGACGTTGGAGAGGCGCACCGCCTCGAGCACCGTCGCGGCCTGATCGAGCGCCACGGCCACTTCGCCCGCCAGCACGTTCGCCTCGGCGCCGATGCCGTCGCTCATGTCGTCGAGCGAGGCCTGCAGCTCGTCGCGCAATGCGCCGGGACTCACGGTTGCCAGCGCCGCGAACGACACGCTGAGCTCCACGCCGGGAGCGGGCTTCAGCTCGAGCGCGGCCTGCGCGGAGACACTCGCATTTGCGACGGGGAGCAGCTCGACGTCGAGATCGTTCTCGATCTGCTGCCCGAGGTCGAGCACGCGCGCGCGGACGCGGCGCAGATCGCGCGCGAGGCCACCCGTCACGCCGTCGATCGCCGTCATCACCTCGCCCACCGCGGTCTGCGGCAGCTTGCCCAGCGCTTCGCGGAGTTTGTTCGGGAGATAACCGAGGAAGCGAATCGCGTCGCCCGGTTTGATCTTGATCCCGAGGTCGGGCGTCGACGATGGCGGCTCCTCTTTCAGCTCCGCGTTCGGCGTGCCGCCGGCCTGCGCGGCGGGCTGCAACAGCGGCTGTGTCGCCGCCGTCCCTGTGCCGCTGATCGCCGCACCGAATCCGGCCGCGGCATCATCGGGCGACGGCGCGGCGGCGCCGCCGAGCAGCGACTGATACGCGTCGATGACCGGCGCGAGGAGCTTGCGCGGACTGATCGCGTCGAGCACGCCGAGCACGGCCTCGAACGGGCCGCGGATTGCCTGCGCTGCCTTCGCGACGTCGAGCGACTCGATCATGTCGGCGGCCTCGTCGAGATACCTGCTGACGCCTTCGAGCAGATTCGCCGGATCGAACGCGCGGATCGCCCCGAACACCTGCCCCACCTCGGCGTCGATCGACGCGATGAGCTGCTCGGGCACCGCGTTCTCGAGCTTCGCCTGCACGTCCTTCAGCACCGACGTGATCTGCGACTTGACCGAGTCCGGGATCTTCACCTGCGCGACCACGTCGCGCACGGGCGCGAACGCGGAGTCGAAATCGAGACCCTGCAGCGCGTCGATCGCTTCCTGCACGATCGGCTTGAGCGGCTCCGGCAGCTCCGCGCTGGTGAGCAGCTCCTCGGCCTGCACGCGCACCTCGCGAATCGCGGCGATGACCTGATCGGTGGCGTCCTCGATGCCGAGGCTCTCGATGGCCGCGGTGAGGGAACCCATGGCCTCGGAAAACTGCGCGAGCACCGACACCACGCGGTCGAACACTTCCTTCAGCTTGGCCTCGATGGCCTGGATGGCATTGACGGCTTCCTGCAGTGCGCCTTTGACCGTGTTGACGACGTTCTCGATCGCGGCCTTCACGTCGGCGAGCAGCGCCTGCACTTCCGCGGTCAGCTTCGCGGGATCGATGGCGTCGTCGAGCGTGGAGAGTTTCTCGTGGATCGCGTCGGCCGGTCCGTCGAGGTCGAGCGCTTCGACTTTCTCCGCGACCGCGGCGAGGAACGCCGTGAGACGCGCGCGGTACTCGCGCAGCGGGAGATGCGCGAACAACCCGCTCACGAACTCCTCGGCCGCGCGGACGGCATCGTCGATCGGCTGCTCGATCTGCGCCCGCACCTGTTCTTCCGCGAGGACGACCAGTCGCTGCACGAATTCGCGCAGCTCGACGATGTCGAGATTCTCGACGAGCTGGCGTCCGTCGATGAGGAACTCGCGCAATTCGTCGAGCAGCTCGAGGAATCCGCTCTGTCCCGACGGCAAGGCGTTCGCGAGCTCGACGATCGGCGCGAGCGCATCAGCGAGGCGCAGGCGCCGCACGGCATCGCGCATGACGGCGATGTCGTTGCGCAGCACGCCGATGGTGGAGACACGCACGCGCTCGAGATTGGCCAGCGCGGCCTCCAGCTTCGCGCTGTCGCCTGCCGCGAGCTCCACGCCTTTCAGCGCGAGCACGAGTCCCTCGGTGCGTCCCTTCGGCAGATGAATCGCGCCGGACGCGGAGAAGATGTCGTCGATGCCGGCGCGCAGCGACAGCACGCCGTTGCCGCCGAACGGCAGCAGGATTCCCGCGGTGATGTTCGCGAGCTCTTTCGGATTCGAGGGCAGTCCGCCCTCGACCTGATTGACCATCGCGCGGAACGTGCCCGCGCCGTCGCTCAGGCGATAGCCGGCAGTGAACGAGTCGACGGTCCTGGTCAGTTGATCGAGCGGCAGCAACTTGCCGATGGATTGCGGATCGAGCTTCAGCGTGCCGAGGAACCGCGCGACGAGGGTGGCGCCCTCGGTGACGGCCTGCACGTAATCCGCGATCGGCAGCGCTGCGTCGACGTCGATGTCGAGCTTGCCGACGGCGTCCACGATCGGCTGCAGCAGCGCGCCCGCGCCGCCGGTGGACTGCAGCGACGCGACCGCGCCGCCGAGACTGCCGAGGATCGCTTCGATGCCGTCACCGGCAAGGAGCTTCTTCACCTTCTCATCGGCGAGGACGCCGCTGATCTTGCCGCGCGCGGCGAGGATGCCGTCGAGGTTGATGCTCTGCAGGTCGACCGCGATCGAGGCGCTCATCGTCCGTACTCCAGCGTGAGATCCGAGACGTCGACGGTGGCGAAGAGATCGCTCTCGACCCGTGGGGGCGTCGAGGCGAACTGCGTCCCCGAGAGCGTCTTCTGCCGCGCGTCGCTGCCACCGATGAGCACCGGCAGATCGCCGGCATCGTCGTCGTAGACAGCGATGCGCAGCAGAGGATCGGGATTCGCGGCCCAGAGGAACCGGCCGTGGTTCGTGCGCGCGGCGACGGCGAGCGGCACGCCGAACGGCTCCTGCTGCGGCACGTCGAACCACACGACGCCGGTCTTGTTCGATGCCGCGAGCGTCGCCGCGGAAGGCTGCAGCAGCACGGCGCCGCTGTTCGCGTCGAGCAGTTGCACGACCAGCTCGCAGTCGACAGGCGCGCGGCCGATGACGCCGATCTTCGCGATGGCCATCCCGTCGAATGCCTGCGGGGGGAACTTGCGCGCGATGGCCGTCTCGCCGACGACGAGGCCTTCGATGCCCCCTTCGCTCATCGGCACGTCGTCGCGCCACTCGAGTCGCATGCCGTGATAGGCGATGGTGACGTCGGCGATGACGCGCGACGGCGTGTCAGGAGCGAGCGGCGGCGCGGGAACGGGCAGCGTCACGGCTTCGCCGGCGAGCTCCGTGGTGAGAATGCCGGAGACCTTGCGGATCACCGCCCCGCGCGCGTGCGTCACGGCGATGCCCGCCTTGCCTTTGCCGCTCAGGCGGAACGTGGTCACCAGCGGCTCGCCCGCTTTGGCTTTCGCCTTGAACGCGTTCTCGATGAAGAAACGGAGATCGACGCTCGTCTTCGCGGCGGGCATCTCGCCGGGGATGCTCCACACCGTCGCGCCGTCCTGCGTGAGCACGAGATCGCTGGTGAGCGTCACGCCGCGGCCGCTCACGCCGGTGAGGGTCATGATCTGCGGCGCCGCATCCTCGGGGAACGAGTCCTTGACCAGCGCGAGCCGCACTTTCGTGGCCGCGAGATCGGGGAGCGTGAGCACGTTGCCGGCGATCGACGCGCCGGTGAACGTCTGTGGGATCACGCCGTTCCGCTTCACCGCCGGCGCGGTGTAGAGGGGCATGCCCCCGGGCAGCGACACGACGATCAGGCGATTGAGAAGACTCGGCAGACCGTCCAGGGTCAGCGAGCGCACGCGCGACGCGTCCTCGACGGTGATGTCGAACGCGTCGCCCGACTTCACGAAGTTCCACGGTTTCGCCGCGGGCTGCACGTCGGTGGTGCGCGCGATCTCGAGCGACGCCGCGTCGACGCGCACGTCGTTCATCCCGCCGACGCTGCCCCAGTCGACGACCAGCTCCCAACCCTCGGCGAGATCGACGGGCTCGGCCACGGAGTCGACGGCGAAGGTCGCAATGAACTCGCGATCGAAAGCGACGGACGGCGCGACGTCGAGCATCTGACTCTTCCTCATCGTCATGCACTCCGCGTCACGAGTCTCACCCTGCCGATTTCGACGCCGAGGCCCTGCGCGGCGTCGTCGAAGGCAACGACCAGGTCTTCCGTCGCCGGGGTGGCCGGCGGCGTGTAGGTGATCGTGGCGGCGTTGTCGTCCACCGGCACGATGCGCACGGTGGCCGGCTGGCCTTCCACTCCGCCGGCGAGCGCGCCCTTGCCGGGCTTGCCCTCGGGTGCGACGAGCGTCACGGCGACGGAGCCGAACGGCATCTTCTCGGTCTTGCCCTCCTTGATGGAGAACGCCTTCGTGTCGAACCGGATCGTCAACTCGACGGCGGGACCGCCGGCAACGAGGCGAGGATCGGCCGGCACGATCTCCATCGGGACGATGCCCGCGCGCAGACGGATCTCGTCGATCAAGTCTCCCGCCTGGCCCGCCACACCAACCGGCCAGAAGAGTCCCGTGGCGATGACGTTGATCCCGACGCGATCGTTCGGCGCGGCCGGCGCGAGCGGCGCGACGACGGTCGCGGGACGCAGCTCGTGAATGACGAAGCCGCGATCCGTGCCGTCGGTGAGCGCTTTGCCGGTACGGAACTCGGCATCATCGAGCGCATACAGCGCGGCCTCCAGGGCTTTCATCTGTTCCTCGCGATCGGCGGGCGCAACGCGCGTCTCAATGGCAACGTTGCAGCGCAGCCGCACGGCGCGGCGCGGATTCGGATCGCCGGGAAGGACTTCCGGACGGCTACCCATGCCCTCATCCACGACCTCGGCGTTGACGACGCCGAGGATCAGCCGCACGTCATCGTCCGGATCGGGACCCGGCGCCACATCGACGCGGCCGGTGAACGGCGCGCCGATGAGCGTTCCCAGCGTCTCGGCGAGACGCGTCTCGAAGTCCGAGATCACGAGATCGGCCTCCCCAGATTGGCCTTGCGGACGGCGTCGGTGACGCTCCGGTTGATGGTCGTGGACACATCCGCTTTGACCTGGGTCGCCACCTCGTCCTTGAGAGCGAGCGCCTGATCGCGGGCGATGCGGATGATGTCGGCGTCGAGTTGCGGCCGCGAGCTCGCCAGCGCGGCGACGGCCGCATCGGAGGCGGTCTTCGTGACGGTGGTCTCGATGCTCGACTGGAGCGACGTGAATCGCGGCTCGACGCGCTGATCGATGCGCGGATCGAGGGCGGCGTCGAAGGTGGCGATGCGCTCGTCGACGAGCGACTTCGTCGTCGTGGCCCGGCGGTCGATCTCCTCGAGCAGCGACCGCTCCGTTTTCTTGATTGCATCGTTTGACTGCAGCGCGACCTGCTCGGTGCGCGCTTTCGTGGCCTGCAGCTCGACGGCCTGTGCGGCGGTCTTCTGCAGCGCGGACGTCGCGTCGCGCTGCGCGGTGGAAACGGACGTCTGCAGCTCAGTGACCTTCGGCAACGTCAGGTCGACGTCTTTCTTCACCGCCGTGAGCGACGACTGCACGCTTGCGATCGACGTGTTCAGTTCCTGCTTCGCCGCCGCGATCGATGCGGCTGCCTGATCGCCGATGACTTTCGTCTCACCGCGCAGTTGCGTGGCGGTGGTGTCGATCTGCGCCTTCACGCCGGCGATGGACGGGCCGATGGCCGCGGGCAGGCGTTCGTCGATGCGCTGCCCCACGGTGGAGTCGACGCCGGCGAGCCGATCGTCGACGTCCCGCCCGATCTTCGTGCCCAGCGCGTCGAACGAGGCGTTGAACTCCGTGCGCAGCGACGTCTTCACGTTCGTCTCGATCCCCGCGAGCTGCTCGGGCGACACGGCGACACTGCGATTGCGAATGGCCTCGTCGAGCTGCGCCTGCGTGACGCCGCTCTTCTGAAGGTCGGTGATGCGCGTCTCGAATCCGGTGACGCTCGTCTGCACGGAGGTGCGCAGGTCTTCGACGGCCCTGACGCGGCGGTCGAACGCCTGCATGTCGACGGGCTGCCCATCGATGACGAAGCGCGTGCTGGCCTCGATGGCCGTCCCCACCTTCGCGTTGATGGAGTCGAAGGTCCTGCGGAGCTCCGCGACCTCGTCGCGGCGTTTGTCGATGGTCTCGACGACGCGGCGCACTTCGCTGATGCCGGCGTCGCGCACGAGCTCGCGCGTGGACACCTCGGCCAGGCGGTCGCGGGCATCGTTCGCGGAGGTGCGCACCGTGGCCAGCTCCCGTTCGAGCACGTCCACGCGGTGATCGACCTCGACCCATTTCACGGGCTCGGTCGGACCTTTCTCCACCAGCGCGCGCAGCGCCGGATCGAGCCACGACAACTTCACCTGATCGGGATGCTCGTGCGGCGGCACGGTGTCGTCGTCGCGCATCTCCAGCATCAGTTGCGCGAGCGAGGTGACGACGGAGACGAGGTCATTCCAGCGCTGCGCGGTGACGAGATCGCCGCGCTGCACGTTCCCGAGGGACTGCAGGCGGGCGACGACGGATTGAAGGCGGTCGGTCTCCGCGGCGGTCGGCATTACTTGTTCTCCACGTTGCGCGCGCTCTGCGCGCTGCGCTGATGAACGAGCAGCTCGTTCTCGGCGCGAGTCTGCGTGCCGGCGCTGCGGTAGGTCTTGGTCCGCTCGGACAGCGCGGCCACGCGCTTGTCGGCGAGGAAGTCGGCCCCGCCCTCCCCCTTCTGCACGGCGATCTCGTTGATCTGATCGAGCAGCGCCGCGCTGACGTTGGCCAGCTGCTGCGTGTACTGGGGCGTGTCTTTCTGCGCGTTCAACTGCAGCTTGTCGATGCGCTCGAAGAGATCCTTCTTCGTCGCCGGCGGCACGTCGTGCATCGACAGCACGTCCTCGGTGTTCTTCCGGATCTGATCGACTTCGAACCGGCGCCGGATCTCCAGCACCGTCTTGCCGAAGGCCTCGGCGAACGCACGCAGGTTGCCCTGCACCTCGTCGATCTTCGCGGCGATCTCCGGGTGATCGTGCCCGCGCGGCGCGACCAGCAGCGTGAGCTGGCCGACGGCGGCGGCGAGATCGGCGACCGCGCCGGCGAGCAGGTTCCAGTCGGCGGCGAGGATCGCTTCGCCAGGCAGCTTGCCGCCCACCTGCTGCGCGCTCGTCCGCGCCGCGGCCGATGCGGTCTGCACCGGCGTCAGATCCATGTCCGGGATGTCCTCGATCTTCGAGTCCTTGAAGATCACCTGCGGAATCTGGATGTTGACCTGCGTCGGCTGCGGCTGCGGGAAGACCCGGATGCGGCGCTTCTCGATCGGCATCACGAGATTGGGATGGCGCACCTCGAGCTCGTAGAGCCCGGGATCGAGGTCGCGCACCATGACGGTGCCGTCGAGGAACGGACGCGTCTCGATCTTCCGGCCCGTGGCCTCGCTGACGAGCGAGACCGAGGCGTCGCGATTCGCGAGCGGGTATCCCTGAAGCCTGATGTTGACGTCCGCTTTCTGTACAGCCATGGTGGTCCTCCGTTTACAGCCAGTTGAGATCGCCGTAGGGGAAAGTCACTTCCCAGAACATCGTCAGCTCGTGATCGTCCTGCTTGCGGATCGGCGCGAACGTGACGCGGTTGTAGAGCTTCGTCACGACCGGCTCCCCGCCGGCGCGCGACAGCAGCGCGGCCTCGCGCAGCGTCCCTACCGCGGCGCTCTTCGGCAGCGTGGCGTGGCACTGCACCACGACGAGGCGCCGCTCAGGATCCGCCTTGATCGTGAAGTCGGCCGGCGCGATGGTCGTGTCGGTCGCGCCGGTGAGCGCGTCCGGAGCGTCACCCGCGGTCGTCAGCGTGTCGCGGACGAACGTCCCCTCCTCCGACTCGCCGCTGATGCCGACGCCCATGTGCGTGATGGCAGCCGTGCTCTTGCCGGTGAAGAGATCGGCCAGCATCTCGGCGCCGCTCTTCATCACGGAGTTCTTCGCGCGGCGCACGCCGATGATCTCCCCGGCCTCGTCTCGCAGCTCCAGTCGTACGGTTGCTCGCATCGCAGCTCCTCAGCGGAAAGTCGACTCGTCGTGTGTGGTCAGATCGAAGGTGCCGCCGCGCTCGGTGATTCGGTCCGCGCCGGTGCTCCCGTATTCGCTCAGATGCACGGGCATGACGAAACGCAGGCGGTCGAGTTGTCTTTGCGTTTCGCCGAATCCATCCAGCGCCACCATCGCGGCCACGCCTGCCGCGCGCAGCTTCTCCACGCCCTCGGACAATGCACTGCCGAGGAGCGTGCGCCGTGCACGCGCCTCACTCGCGGGGCGCTCGCTGCGCAGGATCGCCGCGGGCAGATGCGCCTCGAACGTCGCCGGCGACTCCTCGAGCCATGAGGCGAACAGCACCATCAGCGGCTGCTGGTAGAAGAGGGCGTGGTCGAACGCCGACGTGTCGAAACGTCCCTCCGTCAGCGCGAGATCGGGCATCGAGAAGAGGTAGCGGTCCAGTCCGCGCACGTCGAACAGCGCGAGCGGGAAGAACCACAACTCGTTCGTACCGCGGCGCAGCGTCAGCGGCTTCGCGGGTGCCGTCAGGTCCGCGGTCGTGACGGGCTTGCCTGGCTCGAGGTTCGCGACGAAGCGCAGCTTCGCGGTCACGTCCTCGTCTTCGAGCTGCGCGGCCAGCGTCGCGCCGTTCGCGCGAATCCACAGACGCTTTCCCTCGGGCACTTCGTCCGCGAAGAGCAGCGCCTCGCCGGTGGTGAGGTTGGCGATGAGCGGCGCGGCCTCGCGACCCATCGACGTGCCGGTCATGAGGAACGACAGCGCGGATTCGGTGAAGCCGCGGTTCACGGCGTTGAAGCGCGACAGCGGCTCGAGCGCGCCCGCGGACGGGAAGCGCGCGACGCGGCGCACGCGCGGATACTCGATGAACGCGGGCGACGCGTTCGCGGGCGCAGTCGGCGCGGCGAGCGCAGCGGTCCACTCCCCCACCTGCCCCACCGCGTCGACGCCGGTCGCGGACTCGAACGCTTCCGCGTACACGCTGATGAAGGACTGAATCGCATCGACGGTGACTCCGCCTTCCTTCAGCATCGCGTCGCGCAGCGCGTGCACCCACGGGCGGTAGGTGTCGAGGTCCTGCCACGGCTGCGGCGGAAGATCGAGCAGCGCCGCGAGCATGGCCGCGTGCTCGAGCTCGTACGTGCGGTCGAACCAGTGCATGCGCTGGATCTCGCGCGCGATCTCGTCCGCCATTTCCAGCTCGGACGCGGGCACTTCGAGCACGCCGCCCGAGAAGCGCGAGCCGCGCAGCAGCTCGCCGTCGCGGTAGAGCTGCGGCAGGCGCGCCGCCATGTCGTCGACGCGCTTCATCAGATGGTCCCCCGCACTTCGAGCACGACCGGGCCCCGCACGAGCTTCTCGGTGGCCTGCGGCACGTACTGCTGTCCGGCCGTATCCGCGATCTGGCGGAACGTTCCCTGGCTCTCGATGGTGATCAGTCCCTCGGGACGCACGAGCGCGAACTGTGCGTCGTTGCGGATGGCGTTGGCCAGACTGTCGAACGTGAGCGGCGCGGCGGACGTGCGCGTGGCCATATGCGCGTCGAGCTTCGACTCGATCGTGGCCTGCGCCGCGGCCTGCGTGGTCGCGCCGGCGAGATGGAGGGGCAGGGTCACGGAGACGCTCGACGTGATCGCCGGCGCACCGGCGGCGTTCTCGAACGATGACGTGATCTCGATGCCCTTCACTTCGAGCACCGTCCCCTCGGGCAGCGACGTCAGCTCCGCGCCATCGCTCGTGACGTCGATGCCGGCATCGACGATGCGCGTGTCCGCGAGCACGAGCGCGGTGAGCTGCGCGCGGCGCACGGCGCCGCCGGGCACGATGGCCTGCAGCGCCTCGCGCAGCTTCGCCTCGACGCTCGCGTGAATGGCATCGACGTCCGCGGTGGGCAGCGACGCGCCGGCCAGCGTCAGAACCGCCGACACCTCCGCGCTCTTCTTCGCCGCCTCGGCCGCGATGACGCGGATGCCGGCGGGACGGAGGTCCTCGATGCGCGCCGCGACGACGGCCTTCACCGCGTCGCTCTCGTCGCTGTACGCGACGTCGACCTTGATCTCGCCCGCCACGCCGTTCGGACGCTCGGTGACGACGACATCCTTCACGCCGTCGACGGCGAGGAGTCCGAACCGAATAGCGTCGACCGTGCCCCGCATCGTGCTGCGCAACGCGCCGCGCGCACGCACCCGCAACTGCTCGTCGGTCTCCGGCGCCGTCAGCCGCCGCGCTGGTTCGGGATTCGTCACCTCGGAAATCCCGGCGATGGCGATCTCCAGGAAGCGCAGTTGATCCTTGTCCACCTCCGCCGTGCCGGAAGAGTCGCCGAAGGCCGTGACCTCGCGCGTCGACTCGCCCGCCTCCATCGTCGCGGCGGAAATGGTTACGTAGCGATTGCCCTTGTCGTCGGTGACGGGCGTGCCCGCGGCGATGAGCACTTCGCCCTGCGCGCCGGAGCGGCGCGTGAAGCGCAGCTTCGCGACGGGACGTCCGCCCGGTGTGCGTTGCATGCCGACGAGAGCGACGACGCGATCGAGGGCGGCGCCCTCCGCGGTCTCGACGAACGCGGACTCGTAGACGTGCTGGAGCTGCTGGTACGTGAGCGCGAGCTCGACGCCGATGGTCTCGAGCAGCGTGCGCACGACCGAGCCGGTATTGACGTCGGTCAGCGGCACGGGCTCGGTCGTGACCGGGTAGTAGTTGACGACCAGCATCGAGCCGGGGACCGGCTTGCGTCCCTTCTCGCGGAAGCGGATCGCGTCCTTGTCGTTCTCGTTGCCGCTCGTGGCCACGAGCTCGAAGTCGGCGGCGGTGAATCGCACCGGACGCCGCTCCTGCACGCTCTTCTTCTTTGCGGGATTGGCCGGATCGGGAATCGTGACCGTGACCTCGATCTCGCCCTCGATGTTCGAGACGCGGCGCACGGGATGGTTGCGCAGCTTCGGCATGAGCAGCGTGCCCGGCGGAACGGGTCCGACGGTCTCGCGCACCGTGCCGCCGGTGAGCGTGGTGAGCATGTCGCGCACGATGGCGTCGTAGGTCCGCGCCTGGAACGTCACAGCGACACCTCCAGCGACACACCGACCGGTTCTCCGCCGTCGCGCGGTTTCACGGCCACGGTGAAGACGAGCGAGGTCGCGGTCTCGGCGAGAGGATCGAACGCCAGCTCGACGGCTTTGTCCTCCACGCGCGGCTCCTGCGCCACGACCTCGAGCACGAACGCCCGGCAGAGGTTGCGCAGCGCATCGGTCTTCCGCTGTCCGATGATCTCGTGCAGACGCGAGCCGTACTGCGCGTGTCCCAGCGCGGCCAGACTGCCGCGCGGCGTGAGCAGGCGGAGGATCAGCGCCTGCGCGAGGTTCTCGCGTTCGCTGATGGTCTGCAGGTCGGTCAGCTCCGCCGGCTCGCCGATGCGACGGCGCGGCAGGTGGCGGATCTTCGGCACCAGATCGACGGATGCGGCGTCGTAGGCCACCAGATGCGGGACGACGGCGAGATCGGTTCCGAGCGTCATCGCATCACCCCACCAGCACCGTTCCGGCGGCGACGATCTGTCCGACCGGCGCATCCGCGGGATCGTTGCAGGTCGTGACCGTGTCGCCGTTGCGCGCCGCGGCCTGGCCGCCGATCTTCACCGTCGCGCTGCCCATGAACACCGAGCCCTGATTCGACGGCGGCTTCTGAAACGCGGTGCCCGGAGGTGTCGGCAGATGCGCGGGCGAATTCGCAGCGGTCGATCCGACCACCGCCGCGGGCTGGCCGCCGATCTTCACCGTCGACACGAGCCCGCCGTTGATCGTGCCGCTGAACACGTGCGGCAGCGGCGTGGGAACCGGTCCTCCGCCCGTCGGCACCATCACGATGTGCGTGTCGGTGGCCGTGACCATGCTGCTGCCGTTCGCTGCCGGTGCGCCCATCAGTTGATCTCCACCTGCGCTCCCGACACCTTCACTTTCGAGCTGCCGGAGATCTCGACCTCGGTGCCTTCGAGCTTCAGTTTTCCGCCGGCGGTCAGGGTGACGTCGCCGTCTTTCTTGAGCGTGAGCTTCGACGAGCCGGCCGCGATCTCCGCGCGACCGCCTCCCGATCCGGTGAGCGAGACCGTCATCTCGCCGACCGCGAACTGAACGCTGCCGTTCTTGATCTCCACGGCCACGTCGCCCGGCAGCACGAGCTTGATCGACGGCGCGTTGCCGTCGACGACCAGCTCGAGATCGGGATCCGCCGCGCCCGGCGGCAGTGCCAGAACGAGCTCTCCCTCGGCGTGCTTCGGCGCATCGCGATCGGGCGTATAGAGACGTCCCGCGATCACCGGCGCGTTCACGTCGCCATCCATGAACAGGACGATCACCACGTCGTCGACGTCCGGAATCGCGGCGAATCCGATCACGCCGACGGCGATCGGAACGCGCGGCAGCACGATGCCGGTGTCGCGCATCTTCACCGTCGCCGCGTGGTCCTTCTGCACCGCCGTCGCCGGATGCACCTCCGTCACGACGCCGATGCCGGCCGTGGCCTGCGCGCGCGCCTCGTGACGCGCGATGCGCGCCACGCTGTCGAAGAGCGCGGCGCTCACAGGAGACCCCCGATCGCCGACAGCGCGGCGCCCGCGAGCGCGGCGAGATCGAGCGACGACGCCTGCTCGCCTTCGAATTCGGTGCGGCCGCCGTCGCGTCCGTCGAGCGTGTGCGTGACCCGCGTGAGCATCCACGGACCGCCGCTCATCGCGCCGGGCAGATCCTGGATGTCGACGACCATGCCCGGACGCAACTTCGGCACGAGGAACGCTGTCGCGCGAATGCGCGTCGCTGCCGAGGATGCGGCAACGTCCGCTGCTGCTCCCGCGGTGGCCGCGGAGGTGGGCGTGCGCAGGATCGCGGACGGGGTCCAGATCGCGCCGCTGCCCGGATCGGACGCGCCGGACGGCAGCGGGTCTTTCGTCGGACGCAACGCATTCGGCGCCATCGCCGAGCCGGCGGGGCCGCTGCCGGTGCGAACGCGTTTCGCCGGCGGCGCGGCGCCGCTCGAGATCTCGCACGACACGATCTCGCGTCCGTACTTCATCGCCACGTCCGGCATCAGTCCGACGGGACGATTCACTTCGAGCTCACCGTCGCCGGTGACGCGTGCCATGGCCCCGCCGAGTGTGGCCAGCATCGCGATGTGTTGCGCGGCGCTGCGCCGCTGATCGGCGACGTACGCGGCCATCGACAAGCCGACGCCCGCATTCACGGTGATGCCGCCATCGGAGGCCAGCGCCTGGATGACGTCGTCCGCGCTCTGGTTGCGATAAGTCGTCGCCGGACGCAGCTCGGCGAGCGCGAAGCCCGCGTCGGCGGCGATGACCTCGGTGTGATGAACGCCGCGGCGCACGATGCGCACGGTGCCGGTGAGCACGCGCTCGCGCCCTTCGCCGCCGTCGAGATCGAGCGTGGCGTCGTCGCCCGCGGATGCCGAGAGCTGCACGTTCGCGGGAAAGACCGCGCGGAACGACCCGATGCCCGGCAGCGGCGCGAGTTGCGCGGTGACGCGCAGCGCGTGCGTGTCGAAGCGCTCGCTCCCGAGGACGATCGAGGCATTCGGCGCGAGCGTCATGCGTCGGGTCCTTTCGAGAACGCGCCGGCGAGACCGCTCATGGCCTGTTGCAGATTCGGCGCGATGGACGCGAGCTTGCCGGTCGCGTTCTGCATCGGCTCGAGAATGCCTCCTGCGCTCAGCGCCCCGCCGGCGAGCGCGCTGAGCGTGTCGATCGCGCTCATGGCTGCGTCGACGGCGCCGGCGATGTCTCCGGCCATGTCCGCGAGATCGCCGAGCATGTCGGTGTCGAAGCCGAGATCGCCGAGGCCGAAGTCGTCGAGCCCGCCAAAGGCGCTGAGCTGCGCGGGCGGCGGGAGCGGCGGACTCTCGGCGAGTTGAATGACGTAGTCGAAGCGGTTCGGCTCCCCCGCGCGCTCGCTGCTGCGCATTGCGGTGATGACGACCTTCTGCAGATCGAGCGCGCTGGTGATGTCGGACGAGAAGTCGAGCTCGGCGCCCGCGGCCGCCGCGTCCTGCAGTTTCTTCAGCTCGTCCGTCGCGGCGTCGCCGGCCAGGATTCCCTGGAGGAAGACGCGATGCGAGCGGCGGTTCGTGCGCTGCTGCAGATCGCCCGCGAGGCCCGCGACGGGCGTGTCCGCGAATCCGCCGTCGAGCGAGTGCTCGATGCGCTGCACCATCGAGAGCGAGATGCCGCCGAGGAGAGGGACGCTCATCGCTCCACCCCGCGGAGGTCGGACTCATCGTCGAGGAGGGCCGCAAGCATTGCCGCTATGTTTGGATCGCCGGCGTCCCCTGCCCTGAGCTTGTCGAACGGGTCCCGCCGCCGGCTCTCGTTCGCGACGAACTGAAGCCCGCCGGTCTGTTCAGCAACGTCTTCGTTCCATGGGGCGTACGCCAGCGGACCGCCGGCGTCCCCGCCGGCTGAGCGGGCGGCGTCCCGCCGCCGTCTCATGTTCGCTTCGAACTGAACCTCGCCGTTCTGTTCAGCGACGTGCTCCTCCCATGGAATGGGTGGTTCGCGTACGGACTCGCTTTGTTGCCACCCATGGGAGAGCGGCCACTCCGCCGCTGCCGCAGTCCGGACGGCGGCGGGCTGCGCCGGCGCCGTTGGTAATGGCGGTGCAGATGCGCCTCGTTCGCGGATCGTGAAGGACAGCGGCGTGATGACCTCGCGAGATGGCTCGCCGGCCGTCGCGGCTCGCGTCTCACTGCGCGGCTCGTGCGTGAGCGGCACGAGCAGGCGCGCGCCGCGCGCGAGAGGCATCGATTGCCGCGTGCTCGCTTCGGAAAGCGAGCTGAATGGAGGACCGGCCTCAGCCTGTCCTCCCTCGGCAGTGGGTGCGGAAACCGGCGGACGGGCTGAAGCCTGTCCCCCACTCAACTCGTTCTGCGCAAGTGACGTCGTCGGCGCGGCGCTCTTCGATCGCGCGGCGATGCGCTCTTCCGTTCCCATGCTCCGCCGCAACAAGCGCTCCGCAAAGCGCTCGCGCACGGACTCGATGGTCGTCTCGGCGGGATCTTCCGCAAACACCAGCGACTTCCATTCGCTCTGTTCGCCGAGGTGCACTGCCAGGCGATCGATCTCGCGTGCGGGCGCGGCGAAGAGATCCTGCGGCTGCCAGGCCGCGGCCCGCGCGACGAGCAGCGTCGTCTCCATGAAGCCGGGCGCGTCGAGCTCCGCGCCGGCGAGCCACATGGCCAGCACCTCGAGCAGCGTCGTCGAGCCATCGCCGCGCTCGAGCGTCGCCGCGTCCAGGATCCGCGCGGCTACCGCATCCGTCGTCGACGAGGACGACACGAGCTCCGTGCGTTCACCGAACGACAGCGGCCGCAGCACGCTGCCCTGCGGTCCGCCGAACCGGAGCGCACCGGTCGCGCCGGCCGCACCGACCGCAGACATCGCGATGCGCATCCCCGCGACGACGGCTGCGCCAGCCGCCGCGTCGGCGACGACGGAAGGATCGCTGGCCATGGCTCACGCCACCTCTTCGCGTACGCGCGCCGCGGTGAACCCGTACGTGGCCTCGCCGTGCTCGCCCACCCCCAACTGGAAGCTCTTCGACTGCAGGAAACACTCGTCGAAGGTCACCGTCATCTTCGTCTCGCCGCGCTTGAGCTGCGCGGTGAGCTGGAACTGCGTGTCGCCGATCGCGTTCAGCTTCTGACTGGTCGACGCGACACGCAGCAGGCCTTCGACGGTCTGCGCGCCGGAGATCATGGCCACGCGCTCGGCGCTGCCGAGGGCGTAGACGTTCTGGCGACTCTGGGCGAAGCGGTAGTCGATGGAGCGGACGCCATCGACCGGCTCGCCGTCGATCTGGACCGAGCTTTCGTTCGCGGAAAATATCGTGGCCATCGCCGCTCTCCTTTAGTTCTTCACCCGGATGGTGGCGTAGATGTAGTCGATCGATCGCACCGGCCGCACCGCGATGTCGATGCGCACGATGCCCTGCGCGAAGTCCTGCTGCGTCGAGTAGACGTCCACGCGGTAGGACGGATCTTTCCCGTCCGTCGAAGGCACGATCGCGCCGTCGCGCTCCATGCGGATGAACGTCGCGATCAGCTGCTGCTTCAGCGCCACGCGCGCATCCTCGGTATTGAGCTGGCCGATGAAGTTCTCGGCCGTGGCCTTCGTGGCCCGGATGGCCTGGTCGGCCACTCGGGTGACGGAGACCTGATCGCCCGTCGTGTCGATGCCTTTCAGCACCACCACCCCGCGGCCCGCGCGGTCCTGGACGACCAGCAGATTCACGTTCGGGCCGAGAAGCTTGTTGAGACGGGACTCGGAATAGCGCGCCGGTGAGAGTCCGAAGAGCGTCACGCCCTTGAACGTCGGCGCGTCCTGCGGATTCATCCGCCCGACCATCCCCGCCACCGCCCCTTCCGCGCCCGCGGGCGCGACCAGCACGAAGCGGCGGTTGCGCACCAGCGCGGCGTGATCGCGGATCTTGCCCTCATCATTCTGCTCGTCGGCGGTGACCGAGCCGAAGGCGATTCGCGGCGCGCCCGCGTCGGCCATCACGATCGCATGCGCGAGCAGCGCCTGATGGATCGTGCGCACGTCGTCGTTCGACGCCGTCGGCTCGATCGACGCAAGCACGAGATCGATCCGCGTGTCGTCGGCGAGCTTCTCGATGGCCACCTTGTAGTCGTCGGCCGTCGGTGACGTTCCGCCGCTGAACTGCGCCGGACCGCTGGTGTTCGGATACGCATCCTCTCCTTTCAGCGACTGCACCGGACGCACGCGAATGAGGCGGCTCTGGGTGAGGAGGATGTCCGGCAGATACTTCGGGCTGTCGGGATCGAGCGAGAGATCGCGGAACTCTTCCTTGAAGTTGTTCTGGAAGACGTCGATGTCGACGTCGCTCGAGGTCGACGAGTTCAGGACCGTGATCTTCATGTTCGCCGGCTCGACCGCGGGCAGGATGGTGAAGGCGTCGGTGTCGGTGGACGTCTTGATGACCACGCCCGCCGCTTCGACAGGCAGATCTTTCTGCGCGTCTTTCAGCGTGACGGCGTTCGCGAACTGCGGGTCGATCGCGACGACGAACTTCGAGCGCGTGTTGATCGTGTCGAACAGGTAGTTCGGCAGCGCCGGCGACTCGGTCTGCAGATCGTCGAAGCTCTCGGCGAGCAGTTGATTGCGATACAGGCGGACCGAGGACCGCACCACTTTGCCGTCGACGACGGTGGCCCGTACTTCCGCCGCCAGGTCGTTGCCCCACTCCCCGTTGGAGCGGCAGCGCAGGAACACGGCCGGAGCGCTCTTCACGTTCAGCAGTTGCAGCGACGCGGGCTTGCCGCCGAGGACGGGTGCGATGACGGCCTCACTCGCGCCGTTCGCCAGCGCGTGAAACACCTCCGGCATCGTCGCCTCGGTGCCGGGACCAAAGACGTCGCGGAGCTCGCTGGTCTTGGTGACGCCGATCAGAGCGCCGCCGGGCGGCACCCGGTCGACGATGCCCACCGCGCCGAGAATGCCCGAGGGCGCGGGAAGCGGGGGAAGGATGTCGAAACGGGCCTCGACCCGAACGCCAGGGACGACGAGAGCAGTCATGCCTCCTCCTTCTTCATGACTGGTAGTGCAGGAAGGAGCGAAAACGTTACAAACGAATTTTCACGTACCGGTGTTCGACAAAGCAGACCTGCACTCAATGT
>DATLOL010000020.1:0-36005 GCA_035536275.1 Thermoanaerobaculia bacterium | reverse complement strand
CGATTCCCGCGAAGGCGTGCGGATGGCCTGAGGCAACAAGCGCTGCCGCCCGTGGCGGCCCGCCGGAGGCGCCCCTCGTCGCTCCCCCAAGCGAAAGCGAACCTACCGCAACTCGCGAGCGGCCCGGTCGATCTCGCTGCGCAGGTTGAGCACGAACTGGTGGATCTTCTCCTCCTGCGGCGTGCCTCCGTCGGCCATCGACTCGACCACCTTCTCGAGCTCGGCGGCGTCGTCGGAGATGCGCTGGTAGCCGTAGCTGCCGCCCGAGCCTTTGAGCTGGTGGGCGAGATAGGCCAGTCGATCGAGGGACGCGCGGTCGGGGGTCTGATCGAGGGCGGACTGCATCTCCACCACCTTCTCGAGCGCCTCGTCGAGGAACTCGCGCTTCAGCTCGTTCAGTTCGTGATCGACCACCATCGGATGCCCCAGGTCGGGCGACGTTGCACGCGGTATGCCGCCGCGTCCGGCTATCATTTCGCGCGATGACCGAGACGCTCGTCGTGCCGCGCGCGCCCTTCGACATGGAGGAGCCGTGGTCGACGCCCCCTGCCTGCACTTCGGTCCGCCTGCGCCGTTCGACAGATGCTGCGGCGCCGCGTCTCGCGACCAGCGTGGCGGCGTGGCATGACGATGAGTACATCAGTTTTCTCTTCTCCGCGGCCGACGACTACATCCACGCCACCATGCACGAGCGCGACGCGCCACTCTACGAGGAGGACGTCGTGGAGATCTTCGTTGCGCCGGGCGATCTGACGCACTACTACGAGATCGAGGTGAGCCCGCACGGCGTGATCTTCGACGCCGTCATCGACTCGCCCGGCGGCGTCCGGGAGACCATGCATGTCGACCGGGCCTGGAACTGCGAGGGACTCGTCGCCGCCGTGCGCAAGAACATCGAGTCCGACGGCGCGATCTCGGTCGACACGCTGATCCGGATCCCCTTCGCGTCGATCGGACGCAACGTGCCCGAGGATGGCGAGGCGTGGCGGGCGAACTTCTTTCGCGTCGATCGGCATGAGACCGAAGGCGACGAATACAGTGCGTGGCAACCGACGATGAAGGATCCGGCCGACTTCCACGTGGCCGCGGCTTTCGGCGTGCTGCAGTTCGCGCGGTAAGGCAGACGCCTTGCACCTCGCCGGGCTCATGCGACGGTTCCCTCTCCTGGTGCTTCTCGTTCTCTCGCTTCCTCTCTTCGCGCAGGGTGTCTGGGGCGCGCGCGGCGCGACCCGCTCTTTCGTCCTCGGCGGCAACGTTCTCTATGCCGCGGACGGTCGGGGCGTGTCCGCGTACGACGTCCGGGCCGGTATCAGTCGCATCGACGTCGAGTCCGGCGACGATGAGTCGTTCGACGTCGCTCTCATGGGCGCGACCGATCTGGTCCTGGCCACGAACACCGGTGTCGAGCGCTTCGCCGTCGCCGGCGACGGCACGCTGGAGCGCCTGAGCTGGATCGAGGCGCCGAGCCGCGTGACGCACATCGCGGCGAACGCGAGATACGCCGCCGCGGTGTCGGGCGAGATCCTCACCCTCCTCGAGCGGGACGGGAACGAGCTGAAGATCGCGCGGCGAATCACCTTGAACGACCCCATCACCGCCGTCGCATTCGCGGGGGACTTTCTCTACGTCTCCGCGGCCGATCAGCCGCTGCGCGTGTACTTACCGCCGTCATCGACCCCGCTCCGTCTCGTGCCCGGAGTCGAGGCTCTGGACATGGCGGTCGCGAACGACGTGCTCTGGGTGGTGTCCGAGGACGACGCGCTGGTCGGTCTCGACATCTCCAAACCCTCGGACCCGCGCGTTATCGCATCGGCGGGCCAGAACGAGCTCCGCCTGCGCGGCGTCGCTGCGGCCGGCTCGCGCGTGTTCGCCTTCGAGCATCCGCACACGCTGCACACGTTCGACGTGAGTAATCCCGCGTCGCCGCGGAAGATGGACACGCGCACCGAGCCCGCCGGCGCGCTGGCTGCGAATGCGTCGCGCGTCTTCGTCTCCGGCTCGGTCTACGAGTCCTCCGCGCTGAACTACGATCCCGGCTACCTCCCGCGTGAGACCGGCAAGCCGGTGCGCGCGTTCGATGCGAGCACGCTGGCGCTCGCTGCCGAGGTCACCGACTACGCCGGGCCCGTGAGCGGCGTGTGGACCGACGGCTCGGTCGCGTACGTCGTCGATCCGCCCTACCTGCGCACGCTCGATGTGTCGAAGACGAACGACCCGGTCGAGGTGTCGTCGCTGCTCGTCCCGAACCTGCAGGACCACATCCGGGTGAAGAACGGCCTCGCCGTGATCTACGGCCGCGCCTACGTGAACTTCCTCGACGTCTCGCTTCCGCTGCGCCCCCGCTACCTCGGCACCTGGGACGCACAGGGGTTCCCGAAGAGCGCCGCCGCCATCCTGCGCACGCGCTTGCTCGAGGCCAACCAGCACAGCGGCATGCACGTGATCGACATCAGCGATCCGAATCATCCCGTGCAGATCGGCGGGCGCAAGTGGCACTACAGCGACGTTGCGGCCGGCGACGACGCCGTGTACGCGATCCAGCACGACCTGCTGCTCATCGTCGAGATCGCCGAAGAGCGCGACGTCGTGGATCGCGGCGAGATCAACCTGCAGTACACGCAGGTCGACACCTCGCCGCCGAACGCGTCACAGCCGCCGTTGCTGCTCGTACGCGGCGACGAAGGCCTGCGGCTCTATTCGATCGCCGGCGAGGAGCGGTTCGCGCCGCGCGAGCTGGAGTTTTTCGCGATGACCGGGCTCGATCGTTTCGCCACCGGCGACGGCAGCGCCTACATCGCCAGGGGCGGGCTCCTCCATTTCATCGACCTGACCCAGCGGATCGCCCTGCAACCGACCGACTGGCGGGTCACGTCACCGATGCAGATGTCGGTCGCCGGCGCTAAAGTGGTGGTCGCCGACCGCTACTCGGTCCGTGTTTACGGTCCCGACACCGCTCCGCCACCACCTCTTCCCGCGAAGCGGCGTTCCGCGCGTAAGTGAAGGAATCAAACGTACATTTTCTGATTTGTAAATGGCGTTCCCGCGGCTTCGGTCTAGAGTGACCCTCGGCCCAGGGAACCTTTTACGTCTGATGACGCATCGACTGTCCGGAATTCTCGCCGCTGTATGGATTGCCGCTGCTGCTTTCGTCTTCGCGGACGAGCAGAAGTGCAGCGGAACTGCACGCGAATGCGAGCAGCAGATCCGCCAGTTCCTGAGCGGCCGCCGCTTCCTCGGCGCGACCATCGGGGAGAAGAAGGGGCTGTTCGTCCAGTCCGTCTCGCCGAAGGGTCCAGCCGAGCGCGCGGGAATCCAGGCCGGTGACCGCCTGATCGCCTGCAACTTCAAGTCGCTGACGTCCGCGTCGCCGAGGGATTTCAAGCAGATCCTGGCGGACGCGCGTCAGAGCGGCATGTTGCGGATCATCGTCTGGCGGCGCGGTGCGTACAAGACGATCGTGACGAGACTCGAGCCGTACACGAAAGAGCAGATCGACAAGATCATCGCGGCGCACCTGTCCCAGAGCCACCAGTCGTCGGCGGGCGCGCATCGGTGATCCGGTTCCCCGGAGGCCAATGTTCGATGCGATCCTCTCGAAGTTGAGGGTTGCCTCCCGTAGCGGAGGAAGGCCGGACCGCGTCTCCGTTCTGCTGCCGTTCGCGCTCATCTCCATTGGCCTGGGCGTGCTCGCCTGGCGTTCCTACAACCTCTCGGTACGTACGGAAGAAGGCGCGAAGAAGCTGGCCGTGCAGTACGCGCGGTACGCGTCCGAGATCACCGCCAGCCGCGTCGACGCCGCGGCGCGCGCGGAGATGCTGGCGGTGTCCGAGGAGTGGCAGCAGCTCGAGCGGCGGCTGGCGGATCCGACGTTCGCGGCGCTGAAGGACTGGATCACGCAGCACGAGTGGCTCACGTCCGCGATGTACGAGCCGGACTTCGATCCCGCCAGCGCGATCTACGCGCAGGAAGCGCGCGGCGGCGGCGGGGGCGCGAAGGAAGTGACGCGCGAGTTCTTCACGGCCAGCGGCTCGATCAAATACACCTTCGATCCCAGACGGCTTCTTGCCGTCCCCACCGTCGTCGCCGCGATCCGCCAGCAGCCGGCGGTGAAGAGCGCCGGCACGCTGGCCATCCAGCCCTCCGCCGATCTCTCGTTGGTGACCCGCCAGCCCGGCGGACCGCGCAAGCTCGCCGACGGCTACTCGTTCGTCACCCCGCTCTCGCCGCCGCTGGATCACTTCGGCATCCGCTCCGTCGTGCGCACGTCGTACGTCGAAGGTACGGGCTGGGAAAACCAGCGCACGATGAGCCTGTGGGTGAGCTTCCTCGCCCTCGTGCTCCTGGGCATCGGCGCCACGCTGGCCCTGCGAGGGATCAACAAGGAAGCGGAGACGATGAAGCTGCGCGGAGCGCTGATCGCGAACGTCTCGCACGAGCTCCGCACGCCCCTGGCCATGATCCGCCTCGGCGCGGAGACCCTCAAGCGCGGCAAGGTCAAGGATAAGGACCGCGCCGAGATCGAGGACCAGATCCTGCGCGAGGTGCTCCTGCTCTCGCATCTCGTCGAGAACGTGCTCGACGTCGCGCGCATCCAGAACGACTCCACGCGCGCGCTGGCGTTCACTCCCGTGCATCCGCGCGATCTGATCCGCACCCTGCTCACCACGTACGAGTCGTGGATCCGCAGCAAGGGCTTCACGACCGAGGTCGAGATTGATGATTCGGTGGGCGAACAGATGTGGGACCGTGACTCCGTGTCGCGCGCCCTGCTGAACCTCATCGACAACGCCATCAAGTACTCCGGCGACGACAAGCACATCGAGGTGGCGCTGCGGCAGGACCAGGATCACGTGATCATCGAGGTCCGCGATCACGGCCTGGGCATCTCCACGGTCGATCAGGCGCGTATCTTCGATCCCTACTTCCGCGCGCAGTTCTCCGACACCATCTCCCGCCGCGGCGCGGGTCTCGGCCTCACCCTCGTGCAGCAGATCGTCGCCTCGCACGGCGGGAAGGTCGAAGTCCAGTCCGAGCCGGGGAAAGGGTCCACGTTTCGTCTTCTGTTCCCCCGCGAGCTCGCCGGCGACGCGCACGGAGTGGCTGCTCTGGGCGCGCCGAGAGAGGCGTTTTAGAAACTTTGAGCCATCTGGAGCGTATGAGGCGTTATGACGCGAATTCTGATCGTTGAGGACGAGGCCGGGCTTCGTCAGGGTCTGGAAATCAACCTCCGCCACGAGAACTACGACACCGTCACCGCCGGTGACGGCGAAGAGGCCATCCGCCTCTTCCACTCCGAGTCGCCCGATCTCGTCCTGCTCGACCTCATGCTGCCGAAGAAGAGCGGCTTCGAGGTCCTCGACCACATCCGCAAGATCTCCAAGGTGCCGGTGATCCTCCTGACCGCGCGCGGGCAGGAGACGGACAAGGTGCGCGGACTGCGTGGCGGAGCGGACGACTACGTGACCAAGCCGTTCGGCGTGCAGGAGTTGTTCGCCCGCATCGACGCGGTCATGCGCCGAAGCGAAGTGGCGTCAGCCGGTGCGAAGACCGTGTGCGAGGACTCGCTGATCCGCCTCGACCCGGCCACGCGCGAGGCGACGGCCAACGATCAGAAGCTGAAGCTCTCGCCGAAAGAGTTCGACCTGCTGATGTACCTGTTCAAGAACAAGGAACGGGTCGTGCCACGCGACGAGCTCCTGTCGCGCGTCTGGAACTATCGCGTCGACCTGAACCTGAACAGCCGCACCGTCGACACGCACGTGACCCGTCTCCGCCGCAAGCTGCAGAAGGCGGTGGGCACGGACGCGGCGGTGATCGTGGCCGTGGCCAAGATCGGCTACCGATACCTCGGCGCCGCCAGCGGCGCGGTCGTCGCGCACTAAGCAGACCGCACTCAGTCCGCCCACGAAAGAAACCCGACCGGGAGGCCTCCGGCGGGCCGGCCGGAGGCCTCCTCGTCCTCTCTCTATGGGTTGACTGAAAGCGTGCCCTCGCAGGTTCCCCCGGAAATCCCTCGACGTTCGCTCGGGATGACCCGCCCGCGCTGCGCTACTCTTTCCCGTTACAAGGAAAGGAGTACCCCTTCATGCAGCACGGCAAGATCTACGACAGCATCACGGAGCTCATCGGAAACACCCCGCTCGTCCGCCTGAACAAAATCGTTCCGGACGGCATCGCGGAAGTGGTGGTGAAGCTCGAGTCCTTCAACCCGCTCTCCTCGGTGAAGGACCGCATCGCCATCTCGATGGTGGAAGAGGCGGAGAAGGCCGGCGAGCTTCGTCCGGGCTCGACGATCGTCGAGGCCACCAGCGGCAACACCGGCATCGGCCTGGCGTTCGTCGCGGCCGCGAAAGGCTATCGCTGCGCGCTGTTCATGCCCGACTCGATGTCGGTCGAGCGCCGCAAGCTGCTGGAGGCTCTCGGTGCGGAGCTCTATCTCACGCCCGCCCCGATGGGCATCAAGGAAGCGCTCCGCCGTTCCGTCGAATACGCCGAGCAGACGCCCGGCGCCTGGCTCTCGCGGCAGTTCGAGAATCCCGCGAACCTGAAGGTCCACCGCGAGACCACCGCGCGCGAGATCCTTCGCGACACCGGCGGCAAGCTCGACGGCTTCGTGGCCGGCGTGGGCACTGGCGGCACGGTATCGGGCGTAGGCGATGTGCTGAAGAAAGAGGCGCCGCATGTGATCGTCGGCTCCGTCGAGCCGATCGAGTCGCAGGTCCTGAAGGGCGGCACGCACAGCCCGCACAAGATCCAGGGCATCGGTGCGGGGATGGTCCCGGCGATCTACAACGCGGACGTCGTCGACCGCATCTACGACGCGACTTACGACGACGCGGTGAGCTACGCCCGCCGCCTGGCCAAGGAAGAAGGCATCTTCGTCGGGATCTCCTCGGGTGCGGTGACGTGGGCCGCGGTGGAGCTGGCGAAAGAGCTCGGACCGGGCAAGCGTGTCGTGGCCGTGCTCGCATCGACCGGTGAGCGCTACCTCTCGACGCCGCTCTTCGAGTACTCGGACATCATCAACCAGCCCGCGACGACGCCGCAGATGCTCGCGGAGCAGCAGGCTGCCGCTGCCGCCGCTGCTCCGAAGTGAAACATTCGCACTACGCATGGCTGGCCGCGGCGACGCACGTCGTCGCCTCGGCCGCCATGCTCCTGATGCTGCGCGAAGGGCTGCCGGGTTCCTCCGAGGAGGAGCGGCTGGCGTACATCGCGTCGCATCGCGCGGCGTGGATGCTGGGCTGGTTCCTCTGGCAGATCGCCGCGATCTCGCTGCTCGCGTTTTACGCCACGCTGGCGCTGCACGTAGGGCGGGCTTCAGCCCGCCCTCACCTCGACGGCGGGCTGAAGCCCGTTCTACGTTTGGACGTCCTCTCGATCACCGCGCTGTGCGCGGCGGCCGCGGGCGTCGCGCTCGACATCGCCTGTGAGTCGCGCTACATGGCCGTCCTCCCGGAGCTGCGCGGGGACGACTTCGCCCGTCTCGATCGCGAGCTCGAGGTGCTGATCGGCTACGGCGCGAACGGCCTGTACACCCTCGCGCTGGTCCTGCTCGTCGTCGCAGGCTGGCGCGTGCTGCCGAAGGCCGCGCTCGCGCTGGCCGGACCGGTGGCGGCGAGCGGTGTCGCGCTCGCACTGGCCTCGCTTCGGGGTGACCCGAAGCTCGAGACCATCACCTCGGCGATCCTCTTTCCGCTGTTCACGCTCTGGCTGGTGGTGATCGCGCTGTGGATGCGAAAAAACGAAGAGTCGTCGTAGCCGGCGCGCGGGGCGTGTTCGGCTCACTGCTCGTTGACGAGCTCCGCGACGCGTACGACGTCGTTCCCACCACGCGCGACACGCTCGATCTCAACGACGTCGACGCCGTTGCGCGTGCCGCACGCGACGCGTTCGCGTTCGCGTGTTGCGCCGGACCGTTTCAGGCACTCGATCGCCGCATCGTGCGGGCGGTGGTGAACGAAGGCACGCACTGGCTGGACATCGCCGATGACCGAACGTGGTTCTTCGACCTCCTCGACGATCGCGCGCTCGACGCTCTGGCTCGCGAGCGCAACGTCGTGGTGATGCCGGGACTCTCATCGCTCCCGGCGATCTCCGGCGCCCTGGCGAGACTGCATCCGGCGCCCCAAACTCGCATCACGCTCTTCATCGGCAACGACAACCGCAAAGGGGCGGGAGCGATCGCCAGCGGCGCGGCGCTCGATTCTCCCGATCGCGAGCTCCTCCGCCGCGAGCTCGGCATCGACGCGGTCGCGCAGGCAAAGTTCGAGCTGCCCGGCGCGAAGCTGGCCATGCGCGCGCTGAGCGTGCTGCCTCTGTCGATGCGCGTGCGGCTCGCGAAGTCGCTGTCGCGTTTCGTCCCCCGCTTCGGCAGACAAGGTGGGTGGGTCGAGGTGAACGCTGTGCGGGTGGAGGGCGGGCAGCGCATGGCCGTGCTGCCCCTCGTGTACGCGCTGGAGCATCTCGAGGGGTTGCAGGGATGTCTCCCGCCGACGGTGCTCAACCCGAAACCGCTGTTAGAGTTCGTGCAGTGAAACGCCGCCGCTTCCACCAGATCGTCTTCGCCCTGGCCGGCGCGTACAACCTTGCCTGGGGTGCGTACTCCGCGCTCGATCCGCAGTGGCTGTTCCGCTACGCGGGCATGCCCCTGTCGAATACGCCGGAGATCTTCGCCTGCCTGGCGATGGTCGTCGGCATCTATGGTTTTCTCTACTGGCAGGTCGCGCGCGATCCGGAGCGCGGGGCGGCCATCGCAGCGATCGGCCTCCTCGGCAAGGTTCTCGGCCCGATCGGTCTGGCCCGGCTGATCTGGACCGGAGTCTGGCCGATGAAATCGATCGTGCTCTGCATCACGAACGACTTCATCTGGTGGATCCCGTTCACGCTCTATCTCATCGACGTCCGTGCAGCCGCATCCGCATCTTCGCGAACCGCGCCCGCTGCTCGGGCGTGAGCACGCGCTCGATCTCCGAGTTCGCCCCGTGAAGCTCTTTCATCAGCGTGTGATGTCGCCGGGCGAGGATCTTCTCCACCTCCGCGCGCTGCGCGTCGGTCAGGTCGAGGCGCCGGTCGAGGTGATTGATCATCATGCGCATCGCCGGCTCCGGCCCGTGGCGCATGAACATTGCCCGATGCCCGACCGCGCCGGCCAGCAGTCCCGCGGCAAACGTCAGCACCAGCGCGAGTGCGGCAATGACGGTGGTCCTAGTCGCCGACAACGTACGTCTCCCCTCCCACGGCGATCTCGACGCGATCGACGCTGGTCACGCGAACGTCGAGCGACGCCAGTCCCGCAACGGCGGCGATGGCCACCAGCGCGACAGCAGCGGCGAGCGGCCGGAACCACGACGCGATGAGGTCCGCCACCGTCGGCTCCTGCGCCGCGATGCGCGCGTGAATCCGCTCGCGGATGCGCGCCAGCGTGGCCTTGTCCGGCCGGTGGCGGAGCGGCGCCGCGTCGGCGCGCAGTCGTGCGAGAAAGTCGTCCTGTTCAGTCATAGAGGTCCGCCAGTTTCGCCTTCAGCTTCGTCCGGGCCAGTGACAGGTGAGAGCGTACCGTGCCTTGGCTCAGTCCGGTCACTGCCGCGATCTCTGCATGCTCCATCTCCTCGACCAGATGCAGCCGGGCAACGATGCGCTGCATCTCCGGCAGCTCGTCGAGTGCCGCGTCGATCCGTGACGCCGCGTCGCGCTGCATCGCGCCGAGGTCCGCATCGTCGCGCCGCGCGGAGGGCTGGATCTCGTCGATCGACTCGTGCCGGAACCTGCGGCGATGCTTCACGACGTCGAAGGCGAGGTTCGTGACGATGCGCCCGATCCACGGCCCGAACGGCGCGCCCGCGCGGAACCGGCCGATGCTCTGGTACGCTTTCACGAACGCCTCCTGCGCGAGATCTTCAGCATCGTGCGCATTCCGCACGATGCTGAAGGCGATGGCGACGACCCGCCGCAGGTATTTTGACACGAGCGCGTCGTACGCCTCGGCGTCTCCCTCCTGCACGCGCGCGATGAGTCGCGCTTCCAACGGATCGTCATTCAAGCGTCACTTCTCGCGCGCGCCGTGCCGTTTCTCGATCATCGTGCGCAGCTCCGTGCGCTGCTCGGGCGTGAGGACGGCGAACGCCTTCGCCACCGCGTTGAGCAGGTTCGACTTCAGCGCGCGCTCGGCCGCGGCCTGCCGATCGAGCGCGGCCTGCGCCGCGGCGACGGCGTTCGGATCGTTCAGGAGGATGCCCGCGGCCTCGTGCAGGCCGCCGTGCATCTCCTTGCGACTGCCGGCATTCGTCTCGCGGGCGTGGCGGAAGATGGCGTGGATCTGTTCGACCTGCTGGTCGCTGTGATCGAGCTCCTCTTTCGCGTGTCGCAGATGGGCGAGGACGTCGATGCCGTGCATGGCCATGGCGTCGCCGTGGCCGCGCCGGCTGCCGTGCGGGCCCGCGATGACCAGGGGCGCCGCGGCAATGGCTGCAACGGCGAGGACCGTTGCGAGGATGAGGGTGGTGCGTTTCTTCATTTCTTCTTCTCCCTTCCCCTGCATTACGACCGAGAGACGGGATCGTTGAATGCGACGTTTACTTTAGAATCGCCGCACTCCATGCGTGTCCACTTCCTGATTCTGTTCCTGACGGCGGCTGCAGGTGCGCAGCAGGCCCCGCTTCTCTGCCCGCCTTCGCCGGCAGGACGTCCGTGCGATGCGTTTCACTATCACGTGGCGATGTACCGCCCCGATCCGCGTGGATACTCGGAGCTCGATGCCACGACGCAGTATGCGACCCAGGCCGCCTGCGAGAGCGCGAGAGAAGTGGCCGTTGCCGCGAACGCGAAGGTGGCGGCAGCCATGCGCGTGAAGGATCAGAAGTTCGAGGCGGACCGGTTCGGCCCCTGCCACTGCGACATGACTGCGCTCACGGACGTGCAGCGCGCGACTCAGTTGCGGGCGGCCGAGGACATCCGCCTGCGCGTGCGGGAGCGCCTGCTGGACATCAAGACCCCACCCGACGCGGAAGTGATGCGCGCTCTCTACTCCGAGCCCCCGGTCAGCGCCGCGCTGTCGACCCCGAAGATCGTCCCCCTCCCAGAATCCGCACCCGCCCCGCTCCTGACCAGCGCGGACGACCTCCGCCCCTCCAAAACCTTCGACACCACCAAACCCACGATCGCCGCCATCGACCTGCCTTTAATGGACATCGGACCGCCGGCGTCCCCGCCGGCTGAGCAGGTGGCGTCCACGCCGCCCGTAACGCCGGCGTCCCCGCCGGCCGCCCCCACCGAGGAACCGGTAGTCGAACAGTCCGTCGTCGCCGAGGTGGTCGAAGCCCCCACAGAAGCTGAGGACGAAGAAGCCCCCGACTCCGCCGAAGCCGCCGCCGAGCGCTTCATCAGCCACGAGACCGAGCGCATCCAGAACGTCCTCCGAGCCTCGGCAGCGATCTCCGACGAGACCATCAAGACGAAGATTTTCGAAGCGTGCATGCAGCGCATCCAGTTGCTCTCGAATCTGCGCCTGCTCATCGAGGGCTCCGGCTCGCGCAGCGCGCTCGCCGCGGCCGCGCGCGATGCGCAGACCGAGGCGGATCGTCTCGCGCTCGTCGCGCGGCTCTTCAGCGAGAGCGTGAAGCCCCACTGGGCGCCGCGCGATGCGGCGGAGGTCGTGTTCGACGTCGAGGCCGCGATCACCGCGGCTCCGGAGAGCGCCCTGCGCGACACGACCGGCCGCTTCTCCGCCGAACAGAAACGGCGCGCACTGTACCTCGTCCTCGCGCAGACGCAGCCGACCGAGGATCAGCGGCTCTGGCTGTCGACGGTGGTGGAGGGCTTCCTGCGATGAAACGCGCGCTGATCGTCCTGCTGTTCGCCGCGCATGCATTCGCCCAGGAGGAGGATGAGTTCACCAGGGCCGTCTTCTTCGGAAAGAAGTTCGCGGACATGGGCGAGTACGCCTCCGCCGTCGAGCACTATCAGAAGGCCGACGCCGCGAATCCCGATCAGCCCGCGGTCCTCTACAACCTCGCCGTCGTGCTCGCGCGAGCCGGGCGTTACGCCGAGGCGCAGGTGAAGGTCGATCGGTATCTCGAGCAGTTCCCGGCCGGCGCGGAGAAGGACAACGTCGCGCGTCTGCAGCTCGAGCTCGACTTTCAACGCGAGCTGCAGAAGAAGCGTCAGGCCGATCAGGACTACGCGGACCTCTTCAACCGCGCGAAGTTCAGCTACGGACGCGGAGAGCTCGACGAGGCCCTGAAGCTGTATCGACAGGCCGAGCAGCTCCGCTCCGCCGACACGGCCGCCGTCTACAACCAGGGCGTCATCCTCGAAAAGCAGGGCGACCTCGGGAAAGCGATCGAGCGCTTCCGCCGCTACGTCGAGCTCGAAGGCGATCTCGAAAAGAAAGCGTCGATGGACGAGCGGGTCTTCGCGCTGCAGCGCGAGCTCGACGATCAGCGGACGAAGATCGTCTGCTCGTTCTGCGGCCGTAAGCTCGCCACGGGGGCGACCTGGTGCGAGCGCTGCTGGCACGGGCCGTATCTCGTGCAGTCGCCGGTGTGGAGCTCGCGCCCGTGCACGCCCGGTGCGTCAGCCACACGCGCGACGTATTTTTCGGACGGCCGCTTCAAGGGCAACGAGATGCTGCCCTGCCTCTGGAAGAACGGCACCATGCTCGAGACGCTGCGCTGGTCGGCCGCCAAACAGCGCGAGATCCAGAACACGCGCAAGGCGGAAGGCTGGACCTACTCCGGTGACGTCATTCAGGGCAACAAGGACCTGCGGTTCGTGCAGGGGCCGCGGTACCTGGAGAAGATGACGGCCACGAACGGCGGCCAGATCCTTACCTACGTGGCGCACGAGCAGGGCGGCATGTGGCTGCTCGATCGCGAAGACCTCGTCGTCGACGCCACGCGCTACACGAATCGGTACACGTTCAACGACGCGGGACGCATCATCCAGCAGCGCGTCGACTACCAGAACACCGGCGCCTGCCATCACCTCATTTCCATGACCGCCGACTACGCATACGACGGCGACGCACTGATGTCGGTCAACCTGTCCAGCGGCTACGAGGGCTTCCCCGCGGAAGGCGCGCCGGCGGGCAACTGGACCGCGACCGTGGGGTACACGTACGACGCGAACCGGCGCGTGGCGTCCGAGGAGCTGAACGTGACGTCGCAGACGAAGACGTACGCGCAGAAAGCGCACGGCGAGCTGCGCGACGAGATCAACCGCACCTACCCGACCATGCGCGTGAAGAAACCGATCGAAGGCCTCTCGCGGGCCGGCGACGTCTGCACCGCCGCAGGAGCGACTGCCCTCGCCAACCCCGTCGACCTCCGCCCCTTCTACACCCTCTCGCCGAACCTGAACCTGGTCCTGCCGATGGGGGTGACGAAGGCGGTGGTGACGTTTACGTATTAGACCCGACGCGTAAGGCGGGATGACCGCGAGCTATCCGCGCTTGAACGGCACACAAAACGGGTCGTCCGTCGCGCACATCGCGTATTCGAACTGAATCGTCGTGTGGGCGATGCGGTACTCGTGGGCCAGCATCTCGTTGATCTGGTCGAGGAGGCCGGCCGTGCTGCTCACGGGGACGTCGCCGACCATGAGGTGACAGGACAGCGCGGGGCTCGACGGGCCGAGGGCCCAGATGTGCAGGTGGTGCACGCCGTAGATGCCTTCGATGCGGCCGAGGGACTGGGTGACGGCGTCGGGGTCGATGCCGGAGGGGGTGCCTTCGAGGAGGAGGTTCACCGACTCACGCAGCACGCCGTAGCTGCTCCAGAGGATCAGCACTCCGATGAAGATCGACACGATCGCGTCCCAGAGCGGGTTGCCGGTGAGCCGGATCAGCAGCGCGGCGACGATGATCCCGAACGACGACACGGCATCGCCGATCATGTGCACGAACGCGCCGCGGATGTTCACGTCGTGGCGGCTCTCCCGCCGCAGCGAGAACGCGGTCGCCCCGTTCACGAGCAGCGCGATGGCCGCCATGCCGATCATCAGCGAAGTCTCCACCGCGTGCGGCGTGCGCAGGCGCTCCCAGGCCTCGCGGAAGATGAGAAACGTGAACGCGACCAGCATCCCCGCGTTGATGAATGCGGCCAGGATTCCGGCGCGCTGGTAGCCGAACGTCTTCTCGCTCGTCGGCGCGCGTTTCTCCAGGCGGACGGCGACCAGGGCGACGAGGAGCGCCAGCGCGTCGGTGAGGTTGTGCAGCGCGTCGCCGATGAGCGCCAGCGATCCCGCCCAGACGCCGATGGTCAGCTCCGCGGCGACGACCACCGCGTTGGCGATCGTCGCGACCGTCAGCTTCCGCGAGACGTCCGCGTGGTGGTGATGATGGTGCGCGTGCGCCATCACATCACCGGGTCGACTTTTCCACCTTCTTGGACTTCGCCGCGACCTGCTCGGCCATCTTCACGCGCGTCTCTTTCAAACGCGCGGCGAGCTCGCGGTCCGCGGTGGCGATGATCTGCGCCGCGAGGATGCCCGCGTTGCGCGCGCCGCCGATCGCCACCGTCGCCACGGGCATTCCGGGCGGCATCTGCACGATCGCGTAGAGCGCATCCAGGCCGTTCAGGGCGCCGCTCGCGAGAGGCACGCCGATCACCGGCAACGTCGTCAGCGACGCCACGACGCCCGGCAGGTGCGCGGCCATGCCCGCGCCGGCGATCACCGCGGCCGCGCCGTTCGCCTCGGCGTCAGTAACGAACTGCTTCGCGCGCTCCGGGCTCCGGTGCGCCGAGGCGACGGTGAACTCGTAGGGGATGTTGAATTCGTCGAGCGCCGCTGCTGCCTGCGACATCACTTCGGCGTCGGAGTCGGAACCCATGATGATGAGGACCCACGGTCTGGTCATGGGCGCGAATGCTAGGAGGGGAGTGCGTTCGGGTCAACCGCGCGATACGTGCCGGAGGTGCGCATCTCCAGCGCCCGGTAGCCGATGTCCTTACGATAGCGCGCGCCCTCGAACCGCACTTTCGGCGCCGCCTCGTACGCCTTCGCCAGCGCCTCGGACAGCGTCGCCGCGCGCGCACAGATGCTCACCACGCGGCCGGCCTGGTTCACCAGGCGTCCGTCGCGCTTCACGACGCCGGCGTTGAACACCACCACCGCCGCATCGTCGATCGCGTCGAAGAACACTTCCTGGCCTTTCGCGTACTCGTCCGGATAGCCGTCCACGGCGACGACGATGCACGCCGCCGCTTCCTTCTTGAAGTTCAGCGTCTTGATGTCGCCGAGGGAGCCGCGGGCGACGCGCAGGCAGATGTCGGCAAGATCGTCGTCGAGCCGGAGCATCTGCACCTGCGTCTCCGGATCGCCGAAACGACAGTTGTACTCGAGGACCTTCGGTCCCTTCGGCGTCAGCATGACCCCCGCGTACAGCACGCCCGTGTACGGCCGCCCCTCGGCCTCCATGCCCTGCACGGTGGGGATGATCACGGACCGCATGATCTCCGCGCCGGCCTCGCCGCTCAGAACGACGGCGGGCGAGTGCGCGCCCATGCCTCCGGTGTTCGGTCCCTCGTCGTTGTCGAAAGCCTTCTTGTAATCCTTCGCGGGCGGCAGCGGGAGCGATTTCGTCCCGTCGGTGATGACGATGAACGAGACCTCTTCGCCCTCGAGGAACTCCTCGACCAGCATGCGCGTGGCGGCGGTGCCGAACTTCTTCTCCTCGAACACCATGCGCAGGTATTCGTCGGCCTCTTTCGCAGAGTTGACGATGACCACGCCTTTGCCCGCGGCGAGCCCGTCGACCTTCAGCACGCAGGGGAGACCGATCTGCTTGACGGCCTTCTTGGCCTCGTCGATGGAGTTGCAGGCCACGGCGTCCGCGGTGGGGATGCCGTACTTGCGCATGAACTCCTTGGAGAAGACTTTCGACCCCTCGAGCTCCGCGGCGAGGCGGGTGGGGCCGAAGATCGGGAGGCCGCGTTTCTGGAATTCGTCGACGATGCCGAGGGTGAGAGGGAGCTCGGGGCCGACGATGGTGAGGTCGATCTTCAGCTTCTCGGCGAAGTCGGCCAGCTCGATGATGTCGGCCACGCCGATGGGAACGACGTCGGCGACCTGAGCGATGCCGGCGTTGCCCGGAGCGGCGTAAATCTCTCTGACGAGAGGAGATTGCTTCAATTTCCAGCAGAGAGCGTGCTCTCGTGCACCCTGCCCGACGACGAGGACCCGCATGTTCCCGAGATTGTAGCAGCCGATGTTGCTATGTTGCTGGTTGCTCGTTGCTTGCGCCTCACCGTGAGCCGCCCGCAACCAGTAACCAGCAACTAGTAATGAGCGGGGGCGCTGGAAGCGCCAGCGCCCCCTAGACGTTCCCAGAGCAGCGTCCGTAATAAGGACGATCATGTCCCTGGGACTCCGTCTGATGATTTCGACTACCCCGACGCCCGAGCCTGACGACCGTCAGCTCGTGGATACGATTCGCGGCGGAGACACCGACGCGTTCGAGACGCTCGTGCGCCGGAAGACGTCGAAGGTCTATGCGCTCTGCTACCGGATCATCGGCAACGCGGAGGACGCCAAGGACATCTCCCAGCTCGTCTTCATCAAGCTGTGGGAGAACCTCGAAAAGTACGACCCGAAGTACGCGTTCGACACCTGGCTCTATCGCATGGTCACGAACGTGGCCATCGACTTCATGCGCAACAAGCAGTCCCGCGACAACGCGGTGAACTCGAACCTGCGCCTGGTCAAGACCTCGGCGGACGCGGAGCAGACCGTGGTCGTGCAGCGCAAGGAAGTAGAGAGCGTGTTCGAAGAGGTCTCCGCCGTCCTGTCGCCCAAGCAGAAGACGATCTTCGTCATGAACCAGATGGAGGACCTTCCCTCCGCGGAGATCGCCAAGGTCCTCGGATGCCGTGAGTCCACGGTCCGGAATCACCTGTTCAACGCCCGCAAGCTGATGCAGGTGCAGCTCGCCCGCCGCTTCCCCGAATACGCGCAGCTCTGGAGGGAGAAATGATGACCTGTGACTCCTTCCGCACCCGCTTCCATGTGGGCACCGATGACGCCGCGCTGCTCGCGCATCTCCGCACGTGCGACCGCTGCCTCGACTTCGCCGCCCACTCCGATCCCGACGTGATGTTCCGCGCCCTCGGTGGCGAGGACATGATCCCGCCGGGAGGCGTGGACGCGTTCGTGTCCGGCGTGATGCAGCAGGTGCGCGTGCGCGACGCCGAGCAGGTGGCCTCGCATCGCGAGGTGACTTGGCCACGCCGCATGGCCATGGCGGCGGCGATCGGAGCGGCGGTGTTCGGGACGACGATGGTGTACCGCATCGAGCCGCCGGCAGTGGAGGACGGGCGATCCCGCCCGTCCGTGTCGGCCCGACAGGCAGGATTGCCTGTCGTCCACAAAGCCCTCACGACGAAACCGGTCGTCGCTGCGTATGACTCAGAGAAAGCAACAATCGTCGAGCTGCCGACCGACGGCCCCGACGAAGTGAAAATCGTAATGGTGTTCGACGAGAGCCTTCCGGCGGATTTATGAAGCGATTTGCAGTGATGTTGATGGCCTTACTCCTCGTCTCCGCGGCGGCATTCGCCGATGCGGCGGACGTGGGCAAGAGCCTTTCCGTGCGGACGTTCTCGTTCAAGCACAAGCAGGCCGACACCGCGGCAGGGATCATCAAGTCTCTGCTCAGCGCCGACGGCACGATGTCCTTTCAGCCGAAGACGAACTCGCTCGTCATCACCGACGACCCGGCCAACCTGAAGAGGATCGCCGCCGCGCTCGCGGAGTTCGACACGGCGCCGCAGTCCTTCCGGCTTTCGGTGCGACTCCTCTCGGCGGGACGCACTCCGAACGCGAAGGCGTCGCGCCTTCCCGAAGAGCTGAAAGAGGTCGAGACGCAACTGACCCTGCTTCGCTACACGTCGGTCGAGACGATCGGCGCGGCGGAAGCCTCCGGCAAGGAAGGCGAACCCTCGCTGATCGACCTGACCCAGTACCGCGCCGAGTTCAAATTCGGCCAGTACGATCCGGCCAGCGACACCATCGAGGTCTCGGACTTCAAGCTGGCCAAGCTGGACGGCGATCAGCTCGCGCCGATGATGAAAACGACGTTGAATCTAAAGATCGGACATACGGTCGTGCTGGGCGTGACCCGCGACGCCAAGTCGCAGCGCGCACTCATGATCGTGCTGTCCGCTAAGCGCTAAGACGGAGCGCTTTTTTTTCTCCTCACTTGCGGCGAAGGCCGCGGCGCACCACCGCTCACCCGGTGCGCCGCGGCCGACGGGCGGGCGGCACGGCCGCCAGCGCTGGTTGGCCTAGCCTCGGTCACGCCGGTCGTCTGAGGCACGCTTCTGCGAGAAGAACTCCGCCACCTCCTCCACGCTCTTCGTGTTGAAGATGTGCTTCGGCGACAACCCGCCTTTGCGCGCGACCCAGGTGCCCGTTACCACGGCGTTGTATTCACCGATCGAGTGCGCGTCCGGGTGAATGCTGAAGACGACGCCGCGATCGACGGCCCGGCGCAGATGGCGCCAGTCGACGTCGAGCCGCCGCGGGTTGCCGTTGATCTCGATCATGACGCCGGTCTCAGCGGCCTTGTCGAAGATGCGCTCGTAATCGACCCGGTAGCCCTCGCGTGACAGTAGCAACCGGCCGGTGAGGTGGCCGAGGAAGGTGACGTGGGGGTCGTCCATGGCCCGGAGGATGCGCTCGGTCATCTGCTCGACGTCCATCTTGAACTGCGAGTGCACGGAGGCGACGACGAAGTCGAACTTCGAGAGGATCTTCTTCCCGTAGTCCATCGTCCCGTCGGGGAGGATGTCCGCCTCCGTGCCGCGGAACACCCGCATGGGCGCGACCGATTTTTCATGGGCCGCTATCTCCGCGTGCTGCGCCCTCAGCTTGTCCTCGGTCAAGCCGCCCGCGTAGTACGCGACCACGGAGTGATCGGAGATGCCGACGTACTCCCAGCCGCGGTCGCGCGCGGCGCCGAGCATCTCCTGCACGGTGTTGCGGCCGTCGGAGAAGGTCGTGTGGACGTGAAAGGTGCCCCGCAGATCCGTCACGCTCACGAGCTTCGTCCGCTTCTTCAGCTCGAGATCGTCCCCGGACTCCCGCCGCTCCGGCTCGACGTACACGTAGCCGGCTTTCTTGAACGCGTCCTCTTCCTTCGCTGCCTTGGCGATCGTGCCGAAGGCCTCCACGAACTCCGCGCTGCCGGTCGTGCGCAGCATCGTCGAGCCGTATTCGTTCGGCGGCGTGAGATGAAAGATCACGTCCATCTCGCCGCGCGCCTGACCTTTGTACGTGCGCTCGTCGAGCGCCGTGAGTCCGGAGACGAGGCCTTCCAGCTTCTCTGCGACCACCTGCGGCTTGTGCGTCACGATCACGATGTTCACGTTGCGGCTGACCTCGAGCCGGCGGCGCACGCTGCCCGAGACCTCGGCTTCCTCGATCTCGTCGATGTCCGTCAGCCGTTCGCGGATCGACTCGCCCACTTCGATCCCCACGGGCAGCAGGAACTGCGACTCGCGCATCCGCGCGAACCCGATCCCTTTGAGGATCTGCTCCGCCGTCTTCGCGCCGAAGCCTTTCAGCTTTGCCACGCGCCCTTCGTGCAGCGCTTCTTCCAGCTCGTCGAGCGAGCCGATGCCGAGCTCCTTGTGCAGTTGAGCAATCTTCTTGAGGCCGAGCTTCGGGACGCGCAGCAGCTCGAAGATGCCCGGCGGATACTGCGCGCGCAGCTCGTCGAGATAGCGCGACGTGCCGGTGCGCACGACTTCCTCGACCACCGCGCCGGTGGCTTTACCGACGCCGGAGATATCGCTCAAGGCGCCGCGCTCGACGATGTCGACGACGTCCTCCTCGAGCTTCTCGATCGCGCGCGCCGCCTTCTCGAACGCGCGGGCCTTGAAGGGATTGGAGTCGCTCAGCTCGATGTAGCGGGAGATCTCATCGAGTGTGCGGGCTACGGTGAACTTGTCCATGTGGTGTGATTGTGTCATCCCGAGCGCAGTCGAGGGATCCCCTGTGGATGCACGACCCGCGCACATCGGCGGGGGATCCTCGAACGTCTTCGCGGCTCGGGATGACACAATGGCGATCATGCTCGACCGCCTCGTCGTCGCCGTCGATCTCTCGTCGCGCGACGACATCCTCCGCATCGCCGATACGCTGCACGGCGCGGCGGGCGTGCTGAAGATCGGGCTGCAGGCGTTCATCGCGAACGGCCCGTCGATCGTGCACGAGCTCGTGTCGCGCGGAGAGAAGGTCTTCCTCGATCTCAAGATTCACGATATCCCCAACACCGCCGGGCACGCAGTCGCCGAAGCCGCGGCCCTCGGCGCCTCCATCGCCACCGTGCATACGGCCGGCGGCGAGTCGATGCTGCGCGCCTGCGTCCGCGACGACCTGCTCGTCCTCGGCGTCACCGTGCTGACCAGTCTGACCGAGGCCGAGCTGCTGCAGATCGGGTTCGGGGGCTCGGCGGTCCAGAACGCGGTGCGTCTCGCGCGGCTCGCGCAGTCGAGCGGTTTGCGCGGCGTCGTGGCCTCACCGCTGGAGATCGCGCCGATCCGTGAGGCGTGCGGCGCAGACTTTGTCATCCTCACGCCCGGGATTCGTCCCGCCGGCGCGGATGCCGGCGATCAGCGGCGGGTGATGACTCCCGGCGATGCCGTGCGGGCGGGAGCGGACTACATCGTCGTGGGACGGCCCATCACGAATGCGGCCGACCCGAGGTCGGCCGCATTGCGAATCGTCGAGGAGATGGGATGAGACGACTCTACCTCACCGCTCTGCGGCGCACGTTCGAGCAGTTCGTGCCCGGCCCTTCGAAGAAGAGGCGGCGGTTCGCGAACTGGCGGCGGCGTCCGAGGATGTCCGTGCCGATGGCGCGGAGCTGATACTCGCCGCGCACGGTGGTGTCGAGGTTCACGCGGATCTGCCACGGCGTGACCGGCGTGTTCGAGGAGACGTTCGTGCGCAGCGGTCCGCCCAGCGTGGCCGGTCCGAGCGGCGTGTTGTTGAGGAAGACCTCGACGCTGACGACCTTCTGCTGGCCGGTGACCCAGCCGAAGATGTTCGCGCCGTTGCAGGTGAGCTGGCGCGGGCTGTCCAGCTCGATGCGCCCCGTCACCTGTCCGCAAGAACCGTAGCTCTGGAGGCCGGACTCTTCGCCGATCACGTATACGAACGGGCCGACGACGACCGGGTTCCACTTGACCTCTTCCTCGTTGAGCATCGTCACGTCTTCGAAGATGCGCTCGACCTCACCCTCGAAAAGGGGAACGGTGAGGTCGAAGACGTCGAAGGCGATCGTGCGTGCGGCCTTCAGCGTCATGGGATCGACTTCCTCGACCATTGTGACCAGGCGGCCGTTGGCGTCATCCCAGAAGGCGTTGCGGCTGAAGCGGATCGCATTGGCTCGATCGATGGTCAGGTACTGCGGGATCGTGAGCAGCGCCGTCCGTGTGAAGATCGGAAGCATGTTGCGCACGGCGAAGAGGTTGATCGTGGAGTCGGTGCCGACGCCGATCAGCTCAGCGCCGTTGCTGACCAGCCACTTGCCCGGGAAGGGCACGAACGCGGGACGCGACGGCGCGGCGGGATTGGAGATGTCCACCGCGGTCAGACCCTCTTCGCTCAGGACCATGAGGTAGCCCAGGTTGAAGGCGATGTCGTTGATCCCGCGGAACACCAGGTTCGACGTCGAGCGGATCGTGCCGGCCAGCGCGGGCACGGCCGGCGTGGTGACGTCGAGGATGTCGATCTGATTCACGCACAGGGGCGTGGCGCTCCCAAGCGGATAGCAGGGCAGGTCGGTCGCGGGATAGACACCCGCGAGACGATTGCCGGACACCGCGATGCGGCGGTAGTGCAGGCCGGGCACGAGCACGCGGCGCACTGGCGCGGAGCCACCCGCGCGCGTGTTGGTGAGGTCGAAGACCTCGAGGCCGGCCTCGCTGCTGACGTAGAGGAAGCCGTTCGAGAACGCCGTCCCTCCCTCGGTCTCCCGCGCCGCGAGCGAGCCCATGAAGTCCTCACGGGCAATGGTGAGGTTGCCGGTGTCGTTCGTCGAGTACGTGGTCAGCACGTTGCCGCGCAGCACGTAGACGAGGTTGCCCGACCGGAACACGCCGTGAGGCGAGAGCTCGAAGTCCGTCACCGCCGGGGTCGAGTCGACCAGCGACAGGGGGCATTCACCGATCCAGTGATCCGCCATCACCGCAGATGCGGAGAAGAGAAACGTTACGACGAGAGCGACCCGTGAAAAGACGCGCATTAAGCCTCCCAAAAACACACCCGTGACGCCGCGTACGAGTTCGTCTAGCAGCTTAGTGTGTCGCAGGTGAGGTCGGTTTTGCAATATTGGCGGTTTCCCCGAAGGCTGTATCATGCCGCCAGGACGAATATGCTCGACGGTCATGTGCTGGTTCTGAACCGATTGTTTCAGGCCGTCCAGATCACGTCGGTGCGACGCGCGCTGACGCTTCTGTACAAAGGACAGGTCCGCGCAGTCGACTCCGAATACCGCACTTACGACTTCGAAAACTGGATGGACATCCCCGTCCAGCCCCACGATCACTACGTCGTCACCCCCAGCCGGAACATCGTCATTCCGCATGTGGTGCAATTGCTGGTCTTCGACCGCCTGCCCCGGCAGGAAGTGAAGTTCTCGCGCGGCAATATCTATCTGCGCGACCAGAACCGCTGCCAGTACTGCGGGAAGAAGTTCCCGTCGTCCGAGCTGTCGCTCGACCACGTGATTCCGATCTCGCGCGGTGGGAAGTCGACGTGGGAGAACGTCGTCTGCGCCTGTCTCCCCTGCAACGTCCGCAAAGGCAACAAGCTCCTCGGCGAGTCCGAGATGCGCCTGCGCCGCCCCCCCGTGCGCCCGAAATGGCACCCCCTCCACCGCCTCCAGGGAAGGACCTACCCGGAGATCTGGAAGAACTTCCTCGACGAGGCGTACTGGAATGTGGAACTGAAGCCGTAGGCGCGCGCAGGTCTCGTCCGGGACGACGGTTGTTTCCGCAGTTCCGTTTATTCTGACGAGACACAAATGCGTCTGCAGGATGACGACGTCGTCGTCGTCATCGCGCCTGCGGCGATGCGCGTGGACGTCGGTGTGCCGGGCGGCGCGCGCGTGGTCCGCTTCGCGACGACGGCCGAGTTCGAGCGGTGGCGCGCGGTCCGCGCGCACGCGCGGAAAGAGACCGTCCGCGGGGAACTGCTCGAGGCGCTGCGTCTGGCGGGCACCGATACCGCGTCGCTCTCGCCGTCGCTTCGCGAGGTGTTGAGCAAGGCCGCGCACCGCCACACGCTCCCGCGAGTGAAGGAGCTCCAGCGCTACTGCAGCTCGGCGCGCGCCTTCTTCCGCCTCTGGGCGCGCGAGATTCCGGAGCGGCCGTCGCGCGTGCTGCTGCGTGCGCGCGTGCTGCTGGCCGCGCATCTGATCGAGAGCGGCGAGCCGGTCACGGCGGCCGTGCGCCGTGCCGGTTTCCGGTCCGTTCCGCAGTTCGTGCGCGCCGCGTCGTACGGCGGCGCGCGCTGCGTGCAGATCGCGCAGACGCTGGCAGCAGATTGACCCGAATGGCAGTTCTTTGCAGTTTCCACATCCGCGTCCGCCTGTAGGATTTGGCCTCGGCTTCCAACAGATCAGACCAAACCCAACAGGAGAGTTTTCCATGCGTTTCACGCCCCTCGTGTCACTGGTGTGTCTCGCGCTCGCGCTGCCCGCGCTGGCGCAGACCGACGAGGCGATCGCGCTGCAGTTCTATCCGGAACGGCTGCGGCTCGACGCCATCGAGACTCAAGACGAACCGATCCCGCCGATGGTCGACGTCGTGCGCGGCGATCTCACGGGCTCGGGGAGCAAATTCCTCGTGGCCGGATACTCGAACGGCCGCATCGGCGCGATGCGGGTCATCGACGTCAGCGGCACGCCGATCGTCGTCGGTGAGGATCTCAATCTGTTCGGCAGCGTGCCTCTGGTGGAGCTGTTCGATCTCGATCGCGACGGGCGGCAGGAGATCATCGTGCTGCTGGCCGCGCAGCGCACCGACTTCACGTCGATCTACAAATGGAACGGCTCGGGCCTGCAGCTCTGGGGTCCGCGTCGCACGAACCATCGCGGCGTCGAGCGGACGACGCTGCCGTCGGTCGACTACGCGGATCTCGACGGCGACGGGCTTCTCGAGCTGATCGAGCAGACCGATCCGGAGTCCGGCAAGACGGAGGGAGCGGTCTACAGCCTGCGCGGCGGCGACTACGCGCCCGCGACGGCGGCCCTTTTTCACGAGGTCTATGTCCGCGGCACGGGGCAGCCGGAGACGGTGACGAGCACATTCGTCGCGCCGGGCGGCGACGCGCGCTGGAAGCTGCGCATCGTCAACGGCGATCACAACGGCGCGAACGGCGTCACGGCCGGCGAGATTCGTCTCAACGGCGCGATGCTGATCGGCAACGACAAGCTGAAACAGAAATCGCGCACGCTCGACGTGCCGGTCTCGCTCGTAGCGGGCGAGAACGTGGTCGAGGTGACGTTGCGCAGCAACCCCGGCACGGTGCTCACCATCGCGCTGGTGAAGGAGTAGAGCGATGACGAAGATCAAAGCGCTCGCTCTTCTCTTCTTCGAGCTCGCCCTCGCCGGCGCGGCCGCGGCGCAGACGCCGGCGCCGACGCCGCAGACCATCCGCTTCGACGAGTGCTACCGCCTCCTGCCCTGCATGGTGGACGTCGTGACCTTCGTCGGCGGGGTGTCGCTCCACACCGACGATCCGTACACCGATACCCAGGGACCGATGTACCACACGTCGCCGTATTGCACCGGCAACGTCTGCGACCCGGACATCCTGATCAAGTTCGCGACCGACGTCATGGACGTGAAGTTCTCGGTCGCCAACGGTTATCCGCTCGACCGCCAGACGGTCGTCGCGACGAGCACCACCGGCGCTCGGGCCAGCGTCGACCTTCCCAAGTACACGGGCAAGAAGATGTTCGATCCCCACTGGCGCCAGATGGTCATGCCGGCCGGCAGCCATCGCCAGATCCTGGTGCAGGGAACGCGCTGGGGCCGCTACTGCGACAACAACAACCTTTGCTTCAACACCTTCTGGGATTACAACCTCGACGACTTCATCTTCACGAAGGTTCCGTCCGATCGTCGCATCGTCTTCGGCCTGCGCGGCATTCCGGGCAACAATCCGTTCGAGAAATCGCTCCCGCGCACCGACCAACTGACGGCCACCATTCCCCTCGGCGCGCAGTTCTTCACGCGCATCGAGAAGAAGCAGGGCAACGCGTGGGTCCCCATCCTCTCGTCATCGCAGATGACGAACGAGGCCACGAAGGACCTCAACGCGCAGGACAAGAACTCTCTCTTCCGCGCTCACCCGCTCATCGCCTACAACCAGGCCGGTCTTCAGGACGAGAAGCTCTTCCAGGCCATCCACTACGGCACCGCCACGATCGTGCTGCGCACCAGCGACCCCAAGGTGCCGACGGTCACGCTCAACGTCACCATCAACGCGCCCTCCAAGCTCGGCGACCCGACCTACAAGGACCCGCGCGACAACAGCACGCAGCAGAATCGATATCAGTGGGACGCGATGATCATGGATCGCGCCCATCGCACGGGCATTCCGCCGCAGTGGATCAAGGCCATGATCGAGAAGGAAGCGCACTTCAACACCACGGCCTTCCGCTACGAGATTCGCACTCGCGACTGGAACTGGATCCAGGATCCGAAGCACCAGTACCACCACGGCAAGGAGCCGTTCGTCCGTTACCGCATGGGTGACGGTGCGGACCTGTGCGACCCGCGAAACACGGCCAACGTTCCCGCGGGAACGTGCAACAGCTTCAAGGACCTCGACGACATCTCGCCGCGCGCCAAGTACAAGATCAAGGACCCGATCACGGGAAACCCGCGCGCGATCAAGCCGGAGGACGGCGTCGTGACGATCCGCCAGCTGCTCGACGGCGGCAACGGCTTCAGCATCGGCTCGAATTCGACCTCGAGCTCCGCCGCGCCGCCGGCGCCGCGGGGCCGCCGCCGCGCCGTGGGCTTCCCCGACGGCACGAAGGTCCCGGCCCAGACGACCATCGCCTCGAGCTACGGCCTGCTGCAACTGCTCTGGTGCGACGTCGTCGGGACCGGTTTCAAGCAGTGGCCGGGCACGGGCAACCGCCTCAATCCGACATTCCTCTTCGACACCGCCGAAAACCACAAACGCGGCAGCGGATCGCTGAACATCGCTCCCTCGTACGCGGCGTACAAATACGATCGCGTCAACGCCGATCCGATCGATCCGACCTACCTCGCTCCGGGCAACTTCGTGTCGGACCTCAAGGAAATGCTGGAGGCGTACAACGGCGGCTCGGATTACCCCGGGCTCGTCGAGATCCGCGTGCCGCACTACACGCCTTACCCGAGCACCATCGTCACCGCGCCTCTCTGCGAGCCGCAGGAGTTCACCTCTCAGACGCGCGAAGCCTTCCTCACGCCCGGCGGCCGCACGTCCCTCGGCGTGTCGATCGACGCGGACGACGTCACCTATCGCTGGTTCTCCGGCAGCGTCGGCAACGTCATCGCCGGCGCGACCGACATGACCCTCACCGTCTCCGCTCCGGGCACGTACTGGGCCGAGGCCACGACCGAGTGCGGTCCGGTGCTGAGCGATCCCATCGTCGTCCGCAATCTCCCGTCCTGCGCCGCGCCGTCCATCGCGGAGCAGCCGGTGGCGCAGAAGACGATCCTCCAGGGCGCGACCGCCTCCTTCGGCGCCGAGGTCTCGGGGAGCAACGTCCGCTACCAGTGGTACGAGGGAAGCCCCGAAGGCGCCGCGACTGCGCCGGTGGGCACGTTCGCTGCCGCGAACGCGACTCCTCTCGCTGGTGAGACAGGTCCGAGCATCCTCGTCCAGCCGAACGAGACCACGACGTACTTCCTCTACGCGTACAACGCGTGTGGCTCCGTGCTGTCGCGCGTCGTCACCGTGATCGTCCAGCCGTGTGTCTCCGCATCGGTCGGCGCGCAGTCGGTTCCCACGACCATCACGCGCGGCGACTCGACGGTGCTGTCGGTCACGCCGCAGGGCACGGCGCCGTTCACGATTCAGTGGTACACCGGTACGCCCGGCGCGGCCACGGCGATCGACGGCGCGAACGTGGCGACGCTCCCCGTGTCGCCGAACGCCACCACCACCTACTTCGCCACGATCACCAACCGCTGCGGCTCGGCGACGAGCACGCCCGTGCAGATCACGGTCAAGGAGCCGTGCGTGGCGGCCTCGATCGGCGCGCAGTCGGGACCGCAGACCATCGCCCGCGGTGATTCGACGACGCTGTCGATCACGCCGGGCGGCTCCACCCCGCGCAACATTCAGTGGTACGCGGGCGGCGTCGCCATCACCGGCGCCAATGCGGAGACGCTCCCCGTCACTCCGAACGTCACCACGACGTACCACGCGCTGGTGAGCAACGACTGCGGGACCGCGACGAGCGCGCCCGTGACCATCACCGTGGTCGAGACCTGCGTCGCGCCGTCGATCGCCGGGCAGTCGTCGTCGACCACGATCCCGCGCGGCGACTCCACCACGCTCGTAATCCAGCCGGCCGGCTCCACGCCGCGCACCATTCACTGGTACGCGGGCGGCGTCGCCATCACCGGCGCGAATGCGGAGACGCTGCCGGTGACTCCGAACGCCACCACGACGTACCACGCGGTGGTGAGCAACGACTGCGGAACCGCTTCGAGCGCGCCCGTGACCATCACGGTGTCGGACGCCTGCGTGCCCGCGTCGATCGGCGCGCAGACTTCGTCCACCACCATTACGTCAGGCCAGTCGACGACACTCTCCATCACCACCGCGGGCACCGCGCCGCGCACGGTCCAGTGGTACGCCGGCACGACTCCGATCACCGGCGCGAACGCGGAAAGCCTTCCGGTTTCTCCGACGTCGACGACCACGTACTTCGTGCGCGTGACGAATGCCTGCGGGTCGGTCGACAGCGCGCCGATCACGATCACCGTCCAGTGCGCGGCGCCGTCGATCGCGCAGCACCCGCAGGGCACGAGCATCGTCGCCGGACAGTCGGCCACGTTGTCGGTCGTCGCGAGCGGCGCCACGTCGTACCAATGGTTCGCGGGCTCGACCCCGATCGCCGGTGCGACGTCTTTCTCGCTCACAGTCACACCGGCTTCGACCACGAGCTACTCCGTCGTCGTCTCCAACTCGTGCGGTTCGTCCACCAGCAACGTCGCCACCGTGACGGTGACGTCGTGCAACAAGCCGTCGATCACGCAGCCGCCGCAGAGCACGAGCATCGTCGCCGGACAGTCGGCCACGCTGTCGGTCGTCGCGAGCGGCGCCACGTCGTACCAGTGGTTCGCGGGCTTGACTCCGATCGCGGGCGCGACGTCCTCGTCGCTCACGGTGACGCCGGCTTCGACCACGAGCTACTTCGTCGTCGTCTCGAACTCCTGCGGCTCGACGACCAGCAACACCGCGACCGTCACCGTGACGTCGTGCAGCAAGCCGTCGATCACGCAGCCGCCGCAGAGCAGGACCATCGCAGCGGGCGAATCGGTCACGCTGAGCGTCGCCGCGTCCAACGCGACCGGTTACCAGTGGTTCACCTCAGACGGCGCGGCCATTCCCGGCGCGACGTCTCCGTCGTTGACTGTCGACCCGATCGCGACCACGAGCTACTACGCGGTGGTCTCGAACTCCTGCGGCTCGACCACGAGCAGCACCGCCACCGTGACGGTGATCTGCAACCTGCCCACGATCTCGCAGCAGCCGCAGGACGCGTACATCCTCTCCGGTGAGACGGCCACGCTTTCCTTCTCCGCCTTCGGCGCGGCGTCGTACGAGTGGTACACAGCCGACGGCACGCTCGTCGGCTCGTGGGCCAGCGTCACCGTGTCGCCGTCGGAGACCACGACTTACTACGGCGTGGCCTACAACATCTGCGGCTCGCGCATGACGAACCTCGTTACGGTCACCGTCGACCCGTGCGTGAAGGCGTTCATCAGCGAACAGCCGGACGACGTCACGATCGAGGGGGGGGAGTCGGCCACGCTCACGGTATACGCCGGCGGCGATGAGCCGCTGGCGTATCGGTGGCACTACTCCACCGGCGGAGTGGTCGGCACCGGCCAGTCCATCACGGTCTCGCCGGAGACGACGACGAGCTACTACGTGATCGTCGAGAACGCCTGCCAGATCGTGTCCAGCCGCTTCGTCACGGTGACCGTCGTCTGCAACCCGCTGACGGTCACCGCGCAGCCGCAGGATCACGAGTTCACGGAGTCGTGGCAGTCCGCGTCGCTGCACTTCGGCGTCAGCGGCACCGATCCCGCCATCACCTGGTACCGCGACGGCTTCGAGATCGGCAGCGGCGCATCGATCCCGATCTACCCCTCCACGAGCACGCACACGTACCACGCCGTGGCCACGAACGCGTGCGGCAGCGTCACGAGCAATGCAGTCGTGATCGAGAAGTTGTGCAACGCGCCGCAGGCGACGATCGTGGCGGTGAGCGAACCGGTCATCGCGCCCGGCGGCTCGTCCGTGCTCCAGGTCAACACCTCGGAGAGCGTCTTCCTGTACTGGACGCTCTACGAGCAGGCTGCCGGCTCGGGTCCCGTGGCCATCAGCTCCGGCAGCGGTCTGGGCGTGCCGAACGCCACGGTCATGCCTTCCGTTTCATCGGACTACTGGTTTGAAGTGAAGAACGACTGCGGCACGACGAACAGCAACGTCGTGCACATCCAGGTGCAGTAGCTTCGTGGTTCCGGCGCCGGCCGAGGCCGGCTGCCCTACCGACCGGGACCACTTCTTGCTACTCCCGCTCCGTGCAAGTTTTTTTGGAGTGGCAGCGATGACGTTGGTGAATTCTCTCTGCGCGGAGATCAGTGTGTATCAGGGTGTGGGTGAGTCCACGGGCGTGATGGTCGAGCGCAGCGCCATCCGCGGCAAGAAGGGACTCTGCAAGAGCATGCGCGACCTGGCCATCAAGTCCCGCGTGCTGGGCGACGGCTACTACTACATCCCCGTCGACCTCTGGCCGAAAGCGAAAGAGCCGATCGTCGTGCACAAGCACGACTGGACGGTCATCAGCTCCATCCCGCGAACCGCCCGGACGACGAAGAAGCGGGCCACCGGGAAGTGACTCAGCCGTGGCACGGCCGGTGCACTTTCGCGGCACCGAGACTACGAGGGAGTCACACATGAGGAAAGTACTCGTCACCCTGTTGGTCGCCGCATTGGCGATCCCTGTTTTTGCCCAGAATCCCGAAGAAAGCGGCCCCGTTTCGGCAGACGTTGCGAACGCGCCCAAGGGGTACACCGCGGCGTTGGTGCTGGAGGCTTCGACCGGCCGCGTGATCTTCGAGGACAACGCCGACAAGCCTCTTCCCACCGCCTCTATGGCGAAGATGATGACCCTCCTGATCGCGATGGACGAGATCAAGGAAGGCAACCTCCAGTACGACACGCCGGTCACGATCTCCGCGCGCGCCAGCAAGATGGGCGGCTCGCAGGTCTATCTCAAGGCCGGAACGGTCTGGCCGGTGAAGAATCTCCTCATCGCCACAATGGTCCATTCGGCCAACGACGCGTCGATGGCGCTCGCCGAGAAGATCGCCGGCTCCGGCGAGTCGTTCGCGGACCTCATGAACGCGAAGGCCGAGGAGCTGGGCCTGAAGAACAGCCGCTTCTACGATCCACACGGCCTGCCGCCGTCCGATCCGAGCATGAACAACGTGATGAGCGCGCGCGACCTGGCCAAGCTCGGACAGGTGCTGATGCGCCATCCGTTCATGCGCCAGCTCGCGGTCATTCCGGAGATGGAGTTCCGCAACGCCACGCTCCAGCGCATCTACAACCCGAACCGCCTGCTTCGTTTCTACGAAGGGACGACCGGCATCAAGACCGGCTACTCCGGTCCTGCCGGCTTCTCGGTCACCGCCTCGGCCAAGCGCAACAACATGGAGCTGGTCTGCGTGGTCATGGGCGCGAAGACGTCGCGCGGTCCGCAGAGTTCCTTTGAGATCGCTGCGAGCCTGATGAACAAGGCCTTCCTGCAGTACAAGATGGTGACCCCGGTGAAGCAGGGCGCCGTGGTGGCGCAGGCGTCGGTGAACGACGGCCGCGCGAAGTCGGTCCCGGTGATGGCCCCGAACGACGTGCGCGCGCTGGTGAAGCGCGGCGAGGAGAAGGGCGTCAGCGTGAAGTTCAACGGCGGCGCGGTCGCGGCCCCGGTGAAACGCGGCCAGCGCATCGGCACGATCGTCGTGCAGCGCGGCAACGAGACCCTGGCGACGATGCCGGCCGTCGCGGCGCAGGACGTCGAGAAACTGCCCTGGTGGAAGGCGATTCTGCCGTTCTAGCAGTTAATCGAAAACGACTCTTCGACCGGCGACGCGCCACGTGCGCGTCGCCATTTTTTTGAGCGCTTCGACGTACGCCTGGTGCTCTTGTTCGAGAATGCGCGCGGCCAGCGTCTGCGCGGTGTCGTCGTGCCGCACATCCACCACCCGCTGCACGAGGATCGGTCCGGCGTCGAGATGCTCGTCGACCAGGTGCACCGTGCATCCCGACACCTTGACCCCGTACGCGACCGCTTGCGCCTGCGCATCCACGCCCGGAAACGACGGCAGCAGTGAGGGATGGATGTTCACGATGCGATTGCGCCACCGCTCGATGAACGCCGCACTCAGCAACCGCATGTAGCCGGCCAGGCAGATGAAGTCCGGCCGCGCTTCATCGAGCACGCGCAGCACTTCCTCCTCGTGCGCGGACCGGTTCGCGTACGTCTTGTGATCGAGACCGTGCGCCGCGTATCCGTAGTCGCGCGCGCGGGCGAGACCCGGCGCGTCAGGTCGGTTCGAGATCACGCACGCGATCTCCGCCGGCAGCTCGCCGCGCTGAATCGCATCATGAATGGCCTGGAAGTTGGAGCCGCGTCCGGAGAGCAGGATCGCCAGTCTCATTCGATCCATGACGCGAAGCCCGCGGGCGGCCGGTCGTACTGCACCTTGCCGCTGCCGCGCACGACGTTGCCGATGAAGTAGAACGTCTGGGCGATCTGCGTCAGATGTTTCGAGACGCGGTCGACGTCCTCGGGCGCGACGAGCAGCACCATGCCGATGCCCATGTTGAACACGCGCAGCATCTCCTCGACCTCCACGCCGCCCTTCTCGTAGAGGTAGCGGAAGATCGGCAGCACCGGCCACGCGCCGAGCTTCACGCGCGCATCCAACGTGTCGCCGAGGACGCGGGGGAGGTTGTCGGTGAGGCCGCCGCCGGTGATGTGCGCCATGGCGTGCAGCGCACGCTCCTCGACCAACGGCATGAGCGGCTTGAGATAGGAGATGTGCGGCGCGAGCAGGACCTCGCCGGCCTTGCCGATGCCGGGCACGATCGACTGATGGTCGTAGCCGAGCTTGTCGAACAGGATCCGGCGCGCGAGCGAGTAGCCGTTCGTGTGCAGGCCGACCGAGGGGAGGCCGATGAGGACGTCGCCCTCGCGGACGCGTTTGCCGTCGATGAGGTTCTTCGCGTCGACCACTCCGATGATGAAGCCTGCCACGTCGTAGTCGTCGTCGGAGTAGAAGCCGGGCATCTCCGCGGTCTCGCCGCCGATCAGCGCGCAGCCGTTCTCCTTGCACGCGCGGGCCATGCCGCGGATGACGTCGGTCATCACCGGCGGGCGCAGTTTTCCCGTTGCGTAGTAGTCGAGGAAGAACAGCGGACGCGCGCCCTGCACGAGGATGTCGTTGACGCAGTGCGACACGAGGTCGTAGCCGACCGTGTCGTGAATCTTCATGGCCTGCGCGACGCGCAGCTTCGTCCCCACGCCGTCGGTGGAGGAGACGAGAATCGGCTCGCTGATGCCCTCGAACGTGCCCCGGAACAGGCCTCCGAAGGAGCCGATGTCGGACAGGACGCCCGGCGTGTAGGTATCGCGGGCGATGCGGCGCACCTCGCGAAGGGCGTCGTCCTGCGCGTCGATGTCGACGCCCGAATCCTTGTAGGAGGTCACGGGGGCGCAGGATATAACGAAGTGCTGAGTGCTGAGTGCTGCGTGCTGCGGTAGTCCTGTCTCAGCACTCAGCACTCAGCACTCAGCACTCGGGACTACAATCGCGCGCCCATGGCCCAAGCCCTCCTCATCTCCACGCTCCTCACCATCGCCGGATTGATCGTCTCGATCGTGATGGGCTTCCGCGCCAGCGCCGCCCATCAGGGCGATCACATCATCGGAGCCCTGGTGACGGTCGTGATCGGGCTGTTCTCGCAGTCGATGACGATGTTCTTCTTCATCGGCACCGGCAAGGAGCTCAAGGACGCGTCGAATCAGAACGCCGACGTCGTGCAGCGCACCAAGGACTTCAAGTCGCGCGTCTTCCCTTCGGCGATGTGGGCGATGACGGTCCTCATGGTCACTTTCATCACCGGCGGCGGCGTCGGCCTCGGCAAGACGCCCGTGTGGCTGCACGACGCACTGGCCGCCCTCTCGATCATCATGTACGGCCGGGCGTACTGGATTCAGATCCGGGCGATGAACGAGAACGCTACTTTGATGGAGCGCTACCTGCGCGACGAATCACGTTGATCGAGCCCAGCGCGTTCAGATACTCCGTCACCTCGGCCGTCGCCACGCTCTCGCCATGGATCGCGGAGAGCATCTCGGCGATCTCCCGATCGCTCCGCTTCCCGTTCCATAGGTTCAGCGCTTCGTACTGGTACGCCGGATTCAGGCGCACCGGCGCGCCCTTGTAGTGCGCGGCGAAGAAGTCGTAGCCGAAGGCCGCGGTCGGGCCGCGAACGAGTCGCTTCAGGGGCTGCGGTCCGGTGAAGAAGCGCGCGACCGAGTCTTTCATCCCGCGCTCGTACCAGGCCGCGAAGTCGATGGTCTTCCGGCTGCGCATCGCACGTGCGGTGCGCTCGAGCGCGAAGGGCTGCATCATCTCCTGAATGGCAGGCGAGTCCGCGGGCGTGATCCGCGACAGCACGTAGCCGCTGGCCGCCGCGATGAACGCCGCGCGGGCGAGCTTGGTCGAGTCGATGTTCGCCGGCACGTCGCGATTGGTGTGGATGTAGCGGTCGGGCCAGTCGTTCAGGTAAATAGCCGGGACGCCGATGGAACTGTCGGAGTAGATTTGATGATCGCTGCCCATCGAGAACTCCGCCATCTCGGCCTGTAGGGCCTCTTTGCCGCCTTCGGGCGCAAACATCGGATACGTGGCGTTCGCGCCTTTGGCAAACTGCGACGACTGCTCGTTGACGAACTCGGCGAAGTGCTCGGCCACGTCGTTGATGAAAGAAGGAAGACTTGCCGGGCCGCGTGTGACGTGGAAGATGGCCTTCGTCTCTGGGCCGCCTCCGACCATGTCCATGTGGATGACGGCTTTGATGCGCGAGGAGAGTTCGGGATGCGCGTTGAGAAGCGCGAGCGTGCCTTCGATCTCCGGCGGCCAGATAAAGCGAATTGTGCGAGCAGGTCTGGCGATCTTACCTTCGCGGATCAGCTTGCTGAAGGCGCGTGCTACTTCGAGAATGGTCACGCTACCGCTCGCATTGTCGTTGGCGCCGGGCCGTTGATGATCAAGATGACAACTGAAAGCGATCTCTTCTCCGCGCAGGCTGGGGTCGGCGCCCGGGATGGCAGCCGTGACGACATCATAAAAGCCGGGATGCTTTCCGGCCCGCACCGTCGCATGAACTTTAATCTTCTCTCCGCGCGCCAGCCGTCCTTGAAAGTTGCGTGCCTGTTTGGGAGAAATCATAAAGGCAAACGTTGGTTTCAGCGCGAACGTGTCGAGGTGTCCCCAGCGCACAAGGTTTTCATTTTCGCCCCACCACGCGGTGCGTTGGTTCTGCGCGTAACTGACGATGCCTGCGACGCCGAAGCGTTCAACGGCGAGCCGCGCAACTAAACCAGGCTGCGCCGCTGCCAGTACGATTTTCCCGCGCACGTCCTTTCCGGCATAATCGCGCTCCGAGGTGCCGTTTCCAACGTCCATGAGTTCCGTCGTCACCTCGCCACTTTCGCTGTCCTGCGCGAGCGAGACGGGCATCGCTTCCCAGCTCGCCAGCCTGATGTTCTGAGCCCAGCCAGCACTCGTTTCGCGCAGTTCCCACAGTTCTGCAAATTCGGCATCCCATGGGGGGCGAGATCTCTGCGTGCCGTAAAAGATTTTACCGTCGGCGGGAAACTGCTCGATGCGCGCGTCCGTTAAGCCATAGGCGCGTAGTTGTTCGACAATATGCTCGGCGGCCGCGCGGAATCCGCGCGAGCCGCGCATGCGATGGTGACGGGCGATGTATTCAAGACTGCGCTTGGCCGTCTCTCCTGAAAGTTCCTGTGCAACAGCCGCGATGACAGTTTCAGGCAGCAGAGTATCCCGATTCGCGTAGGCCGGGTTCACAGTGAGCAGCAAACAAATGAAGAAGGCAAGCGTCTTGTTCACGATCTACTCCAAAAAACCTGCATTCGAATTCACGGGAATCCGGATGCTCTCCATTACCGATAGCTAATAGGTCTCTAGACGAAGTCCTTAACTCCCTTCCCGTAGCTGAGGAGGTAGACCCCAACCGACTGATCGTTCCTGGATGAACCGTAGAAGTCTTCGATCAAGTATCCGGAAGATATCGCCTCGCGGAAGGCCCACCGCGTTGCTTCTCGCCACCTTACCGCCAATTCCGGGCTCTCACGCTGCAACGTGTTAATGTCTGCGGGGATTTCTATTGAGAAATACTTCTGACCGTGGACTTCGGATGACTCGCTCCTCTGAGGCACGTTGTTCGCTCCAACTCGAACTAGGGATAGAATGCGTTCGAGGTCAGAGACTGAGTCTTCCGTTTTTACTCCTGTTCGCACCCGCTCGCGGACGCGCCGGCTGTCGAGCGACCAAGTAACCCAGAGACGATCAGTGCCGATCTGATGCAAGAAGCTTGAGGTCGCTTCACCGTAGAAGTTGATCTTGTAAGCGTCCGCGACGACCCCAAGTTTTGCGAAATTG
>DATLOL010000019.1:0-5805 GCA_035536275.1 Thermoanaerobaculia bacterium | reverse complement strand
GCCTAGCCAGGCCGCACGCCTGACCCACTGAACGCGGCTCTCGGCAGCCGCACGTGTTTCGATGAGCGCTGCCGGCCGCGCCGGCCCGCCGGAGGCCTCCCGGTCGGGTCTTTCGTCAGGCCGGCTGCAGCGCGCCTTCGTCCATCCAGCGCGCCACCAGCTTGCGGATGCGATATCCGTCCGCGGCGACCTGCGCCTCCCAGTCGCCCAGACGCGTGCCCGATGCTGCCTTCACCCAGACATCGCGGGCTACGGCCGGATCGTTCTCCTCCGGATCCGGCGTCGGCTTGACCGCGGTCGGGTGCAGCGTCACGTCGTCGGGGACGAAGAGGATGAGCTGGCGGTATTCGTCGTATCTGCGGATGCCCTCGAACAGGAGCGGCATGATCTCCAGCAGTCCCGTACGCGGCTTCGTCGCTTCCCCGGGGTGCGGGACGAACGCGAACGTGCCCGCGACCGGACACTCCAGCAGTTGATACAGCGCCGTCGCACCGCGAAGGTGTCCCGTCTGCGCATCCGCGAACTTGCCGGTGACGAAGAGCAGCTTCCCGGCCGTCGTTCCGCGGCGTGTCGTGAGCGTGACGATGCCCGTCGCCTGCTGGTCCGCGAGTGACTGGAGCAGCGACGGCAATCCGAAGAAATCGAGGTCGCCGGTCAGCGTCGCGGCCGTGGTCTGCCGCGTCGCCGGCGGTGCGGCCTCGGTGGTGAGGTTGTACAGCGCGGCCTTGGCCGCGCGTCCGACTTCGTGATCGGGAAAGTTCTCCGCGATCTCGTCCAGCAGCGACTCCACTTTCTCCGAGCGCGTGCTCGACAGCGCCTCGATGATCCGCAGCGGCGGCGGATTCCGCGACGGCATCACCCGCCCGAAGATCTTCGTCGGCAGGTCGTCGCGGACGGCCTTGAGGAGAATGTCCACGGTCTGCTCGTCGAACGAGAGATCGTGCTGGGCGAGCGGCGCCAGTCGCGCCCGCGTGTCGCCGAGGATGGGATTCGGCTTCATCCCGTGCCGGGCGATCGTCAGCAGCGCCGCCGGCGTGGCGATGCGTCCCAGCGCCGCAACGATCCGGTCGAGCACCTTCTGCATCTCGTCCAGCGGATAGAGCGAGATGTCCTTGCGGATCAGCATGACCTCGATCTCGGCCAGGCGCATGGTCAGCACCTTCGCCGCCGCCTCCGACTTCAGGTGGCCGAGGGGGATCACCGCTTCCTTGATGACGTAGATGTTCTGGCCGCGCGACGTCGACCGCGTCAGCAGCTCGAGTTCCTTGTTCGAGCCCTCCTCGGAGTCGCGCGGGATGCGATGCAATAGATAGATGACGTTGCGCAGGTAATACGTGTCGACTTCCGCCGGCGGACGGTTCAGCTCCGTTTCCAGCTCGACCAGGGCCGCCGCGCGCGCGTCCGCGCCGTATGCCTCGAGCAGGGCCAGGAACGAGCGGCGGCGCTCGGGCCGCTCTTCGCCGCGCAGCTGCTCGAACAGCGCCGGCATGGTCAGCACGGGGAAGAACGACAGCGCCTTCCGCAGCAGCGGATGCTTGGCCTTGTTCTCCGTGTACTTCCGAAGGCGCTCGGAGCTGATCGATTCGACGGCGGTGGTGCGCACGCGCTCGACCGTCGACGGGTCGAGCTTCTTCTCCACGATGACGCGTGCCGCGAGCTCCAGCATCGACACGGCCGGGCCGAGCGCGCCCTGATTGAACTGCTCGACGGCCTCGGTCATCAGCTCGCGAAAGCGCTTGCCGCTCTCCATCGAGCTCGAGGTGAGGCTGATGATCTTGTGCATCGCCTCGATCGAGGAGCCCTGCTGCTCCGCGGGCATGGCGATGTCCCAGCGCGGGACGTTGCTGGCCAGGACGTGCAGCAGTTTCTCGGGATCGGCCTCGCCGGTGTACGCGCGCAGCTCGCGCACATACGCCTGGAGCTCTTCCTCGGACGTCGCACTCTTGGCCGCCATCGACACGAGCTGCGCGGCCGGCTGCGGTTCCTCCGGTGTTGACGGCGTCGCCGGAGTCGCGACGGGAGGACGATTCGCCAGACGCTCGACGACCATGGACAGACGGCGCGCCGTGCGCGTGACGACGTCGCTCACCACGCCCCGCACGCCACTCTTCGGCGCCTCGCGGGAGATCGGCACGACACCCGACGTCGCGGCGCTGCCGCCGCCGAGGACCATCGACTCGCGCATCGCGGCGACGCTGGTGCGCAACGTCTCCCGCTCCGCGGCCGGACAGACCTGCAACGCGAGCGGCAGGACGCGATCGAAGTACGGATCGAGGGCGGCGCGATCGACGAGCTTGAGCAGACTGAAGACGTAGACCTTGCGCAGCGCGTGGAAGAGGAAGTCGGACTGCGCGGCCTCGTGATGGCGCGCCTGGTCGACGGTCCAGGCGTGGATCTGCCTGATCAGCAGCTCCGGTGGATGGGCCATCAGCGTTTCCAGCGCGTCGCTCGCGGTCAGCGGCGGGATCTGGTCCAGCAGATAGCGCTGGAAGTCGAACAGCGCCGACTGCACTTCGTCGTTCACGTTACCTCGCGCGGGGTCATTGTACGCGTCAGCTCACTCTTACGCCGCGGCATGGATCACACGATTCCGGCCGCCGCGCTCGGCCTCGTACAACGGCGCGCGCGGTGAGATGCCCGAGCCCGATCACCATCACGGGCGGGAGCGCGATGGCGCGACGCACGGGTATGACCTATCATCACACCATGAGTCGCGCGAAGATCGCCATCACCGTAGACGAGCAGGCGTTGGCCGAGATTGACCGCATGGTACGGGCCGGCGTCTTTCCCAACCGCAGCAAAGCCATCGAGGAATCTCTCCACGAAACGATCGCAAGACGTCAACGCTCGCGGCTTGCTCGCGAATGCGCAAAGCTGGATCCACGTGAAGAGCAGGCACTCGCCGACGAAGGTTACGCCGGTGAAAGCGAATGGCCCGAATACTGAGAGGGGAAATCTATTGGGCGGAGCTCAGCCCAACGGTCGGCCACGAGCAGGCCGGCAAGCGCCCGGTCGCGATTCTCAGCCACGACATCTTCAATGAACGATCGCGGATCGTCATCGCAGCGGCGATCACCAGTCAGGAGCCGGCCGCGGGTTTCCCCCTGACGCTCGAGATCACCACGGTCAAGCTGCCAAAGCGTTCATGGGTCCGAATCGGTCAGGTACGCACGTTGTCGGTCGAACGTCTCGGCTCGCGCCTCGGGCGCATCGCTCCGGAGGAGCTGGACCGCATCGTCGAAGGGCTGAACGAGATCATCGGATGAACGACGCCCCCGACGAACGCTACATCGCCGTCCTCGATCAACACTTTCTATGGAAACGCGACCGGCCGGGCTACTCGATGTTCGGCGCGAAGATCGGTCGCCTGCTGCTCACCGATCGCCGGCTGCTGTTCCTGTCGACGGGATCGAACGGCATTCTGCATCACGTGATCTTTCGCAGTGCGCCGGACACCGATCGTCTCGACAAATCCGCCCTGGGCCGCCGCGGCAGTCTCGCGCTGCGGCTGGAGATCATTCAGCACACCGCGCTGTCGCGCCGCGGCGACTTCTCGTGGTTCCTGATCGTCCGCACGAAATCGGCGGTCTACACCTTCATGACCAAGTACGGAACGAACAAAGGCCAGCTCGAGGAGTTCCAGGCCGTGCTCGAAGAGACGCGCGCGGCGTGGCTAGCATCCCCAGACGCCGAGGACATCCCCGACGACCGATGACGTTGGATCAAAGGGATCGCTCCAGCTGGGAAGCAAGCGCCCCCTGGCGGGACAAGAGGTCTTGCAGACTGGGGCCGTCGAGTAGCCCGAACGAAGACGGGGACCTGTGGATCAGCTTGCCTTCCTCTACATAGAGGGGCCCGAGCGGAAGCTCTGTGTCGTAGAACATCCTCAGGGAGTGTGCTGTCGCCGCTGTCAACCAGCCCTTCCTCAGGGGGTACCCCTGGTCTCGTACGACGAAGTCGTCAGCGCTCGCTGGCGACGCCTTTTTCCGACTGGCGCGGGGGCGAACATCAGCGCTGTGCAAGGCGGAAACCCCCGAGAGCTCGGTGGTGGTCACGAGGAGCCAACCGATGCGACCAATGTGCTGACGCGTCACCTCGAAGACTCGGCCGTTCACGTCGACCAGGAAGCGCGAGAGAAACTCGCTCTCACGGTCTACCCGCACGCCAAGCGACTGTCCAAGCTCGGCGAAGCGCTTCTCATGCCGTTTCGCGGAGCGATTGGCGATCACCCAGGCGGCCGCGATCGCGCCTACGACCGCCAGGACGATGAGTCGGCTCTGCGTCAGCTCGTCCACAGCGAATCTCCTGCTAGCGTCCCCAGACGCCGAGGACGTCCCAGACCGATGACGTCTGTCGCGCGCCGGTCGTGACGCGCGTCGGGCGCGGCGCCGACGACAGCAACGCAGCGATCTGCGTCGCGGCTTCGGACGGCGGCGGCGACAGGTCGTGCTGCGTGACGAAGCGCGTGCTCACCTCCCCCGCCCGAAATGCAGGATGGGTGATCACGCGGCGCAGCCAGGACACGTTCGTCTTCGTGCCGAGGATCACGTAGTCGCGCAGCGCACGGGCGACGCGATCGATCGCGCCGTCGCGCGTCTCGGCGAAGCAGATCAGTTTCGACAGCATCGGGTCGAAGCTCACGCCGATCTCGCTCCCGCGGGTCACGCCTGCATCGACGCGCACGCCCGGTCCCGACGGCTCGCGATACGCGGCGATCGTTCCGCTCTGCGGCAGGAAGCGATCGTCCGGATCCTCGGCGTAGACGCGTACCTGGATCGCGTGGCCGCGCTGGCGCAGCTCGTCCTGCTTCCACGGCAGCTCCCCGCCCGCGGCGACCGAGATCTGCGCGCGCACCAGATCGACGCCGGCGACGAGCTCCGTCACCGGATGCTCGACCTGCAGGCGCGTGTTCATCTCGAGGAAGTAGAAGTCGTTGTCCGGCGTGACGATGAACTCCACCGTTCCGGCGTTGCGATAGTCGACGCCTTCCGCGGCGGCGATCGCGGCGCGGGCCATGCGCTGGCGCAGCTCCTCCGAGTAGCGCGGCGCGGGCGTCTCTTCGACGACCTTCTGATGGCGGCGCTGGATCGAGCAGTCGCGCTCGAACAGATGAAGGATGTTGCCGCGGCCGTCCCCGAAGATCTGGAACTCCACGTGGCGCGGCTCCTCGATGTAGCGCTCGAGGAGCAGGCGGTCGTCGCCGAATGCCTTGGCGGCCTCGCGCGCCGCGGAGTCGAGGGCGGCGTCGAGCTCGGAAGCGGCGCGGACGATCTTCATCCCCTTCCCGCCCCCGCCCGCCGATGCCTTCACGAGCAGCGGGAAACCGACCTTCGCCGCCTCCCGTCGCAGTGTGTCGCGGGACTGGTCCTCACCGTCGTAGCCCGGGACGATGGGAACGCCGAGGGACTGCATCAGGCGGCGCGACTCGGCCTTCGAGCCCATGGCCGCGATCGACGACGCTTTCGGTCCGACGAAGATGATGCCGGCGTCGTCGCACGCGGCCGAGAGCTCGGCGCGCTCGGAGAGAAATCCGTATCCGGGATGCAGCGCATCGGCACCCGAGGCGCGGGCAGCGTCGACGACCTTGTTCACGTCGAGATAGGTCGCGCGCGCGTCGCCTGTGCCGAGGGAGACGGTCTCGTCGAAGAAGCGGCGGACGTAGCGGACGTCGTCGTTGCCGGCGTGGGCGAGCACGGAGGCGATGCCCATCTCGCGGCAGGCGCGGGCGATGCGCACGGCGATCTCGCCGCGATTGGGGACGATGAGTTTCGCGATCACGCGAGCTCCCAGACCCTTCTCCCCGCG